>JAFTNE010000128.1 GCA_017452035.1 Clostridia bacterium | reverse complement strand
AACGGTTGGCATAAGCACGAATTTTACGTATTCAACCGTTCATCCAACTCCACATCTGTAAGACTTAACGTTGGTATTGGTAACGTTTACGGCAACGTTGATGCAGAAGGCGTATTGTTTATTGACGATATTCAATACGAAACAGTTACTGCAAACGAATACCGTGAAAAATACAACGAAAGCAACAACCTTAGCTACATCATCAAATCCACCGATAAAGAAAACGCTTTGACAAGCGCTCTTGATTGGTCTGGCGCAACAAAACTTAACGCTGGTACTCAAACAGGTGCAGATGCTTACTTGGCTGACGCTGCTGCAACAGTTAACGGCAAGCAATACTCTCCATTTGTTGCTGATGATGATTTCAACATGTACAAGGTAGACAGCACTGGTTTGTTGACACAAGACGTTTCGTTGACAGGCGCAGAGGACTGCACATACTTGCACCTCTACTTCTGGATGAGAGTTGTAGAAAACAACACACTTCCACAAGGCTCAATCGTTGACGTTATTCTTAGCGATGTAAATGCTAGCGCTGATGACGACAGCCTTGCAAAGCTTACTAACATTGCTGCAGTAAAAGATATCACAGAAGATAAAAACTGTGGTTGGAAACAATATCACATCTACGTTAAACCTGACCAAGACGTAACTAATGCAAAGGTTAACCTTACTATCAAATGGTCCAACACAGGTCTTGCACACGATGGTCAAATGTTTGTAAGTGACCTTATGTGCGAAATTATTTCCGACACAGACTACGCAAGCGCAACATCCAACTCAACAACAAACATCAAGGCAGATATGTCCAAAACACACGCTAATACAGGCGTTACAAACGGAACATTTGGTTACCTTGAAGATACAAACAAAACACAACCAGAAAACTGGACTCCTGTTTACGCAGGTTCTAACGCTATCTACAAAGATGGTAAGGGTAACGAAACATTGACAGGTGTTTTGACAAGTTCTGATGCTATCGACAACAAGATTGTAAAGACTGGCGCTCCTGACTTTGATGACGAATATGGTTACTACCTTGCAGTTACAAACAAACAAGCAACAGCTCAAGGTTTCATCTCTCAAAGCATTTCCCTTTCTGCTAAATCTGTTTACAGAATTTCTGTACTTGCAAAGGTAGAAGGCAACACAAAACCATACATCTATCTTGTAAACAATGCTCTTGCTCAAGGCGAAGATGGTAGTCGCGCAAAGGCAATCATCGGTAAGTTTGAGGCTACTGCAACAAACAGCAAGATGGACGAAATTTTGATGCAACCTGTTCAGGACTCTGCAAATGGTTGGGTAAGATACTACTTTGTTGTAGAAACTGCTGACGAGGCTGTTTCCGTAAACGTTGCATTGTTCAATGGCTCCATTGACGGAACACAACTTCAAACTGGCACAGTTTACTACGATCAAGTTTCTGTTGAACAACTTGGTAGCTACACTATCGGCGAAGACACCGAAAACGAAGATGCTACACTTTACCAAGTAACATACTCAGCAAAAGCTAACAGTGGTTACGCTGATTTGTTTGAAACTTACTTTGCTAACGTTGATGGCAAGACCACAACAATGAACACAGTTGAGTTCAAAGACGGCGATACAGCTCTTGCAAATGTACAAGTAGTTCGTTTGGCTGACGCTGACAAGTGGGAAGAAATGCGTACAATTCCTGAAGAGGAAGAAGAAGTAGAAGAAGATGATGATCACGACCACGATCACGATCATGAATCTGACGTTGACGTTGCATTGTTGCTCTCCGTTATTTCCAGTATCGTACTTGTAGCTGCACTTCTTGTTGTAGTTGTAATCAAGATTTTCAAAAAGAAGAGAGTATAGTATTGTAGTAGTAACTTAACCGAATACTTGAAATAAACCCCCAAGAAAACTCTTGGGGGTTTTTGCATGCTTATTTTTTACTGGTCATTGACACTTTTTGCAAACAAAAAGCCTAACGCGAGCGTTAGGCTTT
>JAFTNE010000127.1 GCA_017452035.1 Clostridia bacterium | reverse complement strand
TAAAACGCACTTCACTCTTTTTGGGGTGAACGTTAACGTCCACATGGTCAGCAGGAATTTCCAAATCTAACACAAAAAATGGATATTGACGTGTCATAAAGTAGCCTTTGTATGCTTGCATGATGGATGCAGAAATGCGAGTATCGACAATGCAACGACCATTTACCGAAAGCGTTTGCCAATTTTTGTTAGGTTTGGAAAACGTTGTATTACCAACGTAACCTCTAATGGTCATAAATTGCCAACTATCTTCAACTGGCAAGCATTTTTCCAACACGTCACCACCATAAATTGCAAAAACTGCCTCTTCAAGGCCCTTTCCTACATTTTTGTAGACAAGTTGGCCATCTAAATAGTAAGAAATTTGCAGTTTTGGGTTAGTCAAAATAAGTTTGGATACAAATTTTGAAATCTCGCTACCTTCGCGTGAAGGTGTTTTGAGAAATTTTTTGCGCGCTGGAGTGTTGTAAAATAGGTCACGAACCACTATTTTTGTACCCAGGTTTGCCGAAACGTACTGGCGTGCAACAATTTGTCCGTTTTCTACGTCAACGCATACTGCTGCCTCATTTTCGGATGTACGAGTGGTAAGTTGCACCTTAGATACAGCTGCAATACTTGCCAAAGCCTCGCCACGGAATCCCAGCGTTTGCAAAAAGTACAAATCGTCAATGCTATCCACCTTGCTTGTTGCGTGTTCTACAAAAGCACTGGCAATATCTTCGTAATCGATACCACAGCCGTTGTCAGTAACGGCAATTGAGCTAAATCCACCATCGGCAACCTCAATTACAATGCTTGTGGCGCCTGCGTCAATGCTGTTTTCTACAAGCTCTTTAACAACGCCCACAGGGTTTTCGATAACTTCGCCTGCTGCAATTTTATTATAAACGTCAGGTGTTAAAAGTTTAATTTTACTCATTATTATTTACCTTGTTTACAAGTGTATTAAGTATATCAAATGCCTCAATTGGCGAAACGCGATTAATGTCGATATCAGACAAAATAGCTACCACCTCGCCGGCCAATTTGGTCTTGTCTTTGCTTTGAATTTGTGTTTGAACGTTTGCAATGTTATAGTCGATACTGCTGTTTTCCAGCATCAGCACTATTTCACGCGCACGATCACACACTTCCGTAGGTACACCTGCAAGGGATGCTACTTCGATACCAAAACTCTTGTTCGTGCCACCACGCACGATTTTATGCAAAAATACTACCGAACCATTAAACTCCTTTACAGTAACGCGATAGTTTTTTACACCCTCAACACGACCTTCTAGATCAGTCAGCTCGTGGTAGTGAGTGGCAAAAAGAGTTTTTGCGCGTACGTTGTTGGAGACGTATTCCATAACAGCCCATGCAATGGAAAGTCCGTCAAATGTTGATGTTCCACGACCAACTTCATCCAAAATGATAAGGCTGTTTTGCGTGGCATTGTTAAGGATGTTGGCAACTTCTACCATTTCTACCATAAAGGTACTTTGGTTGAATGCCAAATCGTCACTTGCGCCTACGCGAGTAAAAATCTTGTCTACAATGGGGATTTCAGCACTACTTGCAGGCACGTAACTGCCAATGTGTGCCATAAGAGTAATCAACGCTACTTGGCGCATAAAGGTACTTTTACCAGCCATATTGGGGCCGGTGATAATCATTGTGCGATTATCCTCTGTATCAAGCAAAACATCGTTTGTAATAAAGTTATCACGTTTGATGTACGACTCGACAATGGGATGACGACCGTCAACAATTTTTAGTTCGGCACTTCGGCTGTTGAGATGAGGTTTACAATAGTTGTTAGCCTCAGCAACTGTTGCAAGGGAATACAAACAGTCAAGTGCTCCAATGGCTTGCGCAGTTGCTTGAATTGTTGGAATGTATGGCAACAATTTTACGCGCAATTCCTCAAACAATTGCTTTTGCAATGCCGTTTTTTGATCAAATGCAGAAAGCATTTTGTCTTCGAGGGCTTTTAGCTCTGGCGTTACAAAGCGTTCGCCAGTAGTAAGCGTTTGTTTACGAATGAAATGTTCGGGAACTTGATCCAAAAATGAATTGGATACTTCGTAGTAGTAGCCAAAAACCTTGTTAAATCCCAGTTTTAGCGTTTTAAGCCCAGACGTTTCACGTTCGCGAACTTCCATTTCGGCCAAAAGACCAGCACCATTGTGCGTAAGTGCGTACAATTCGTCAAGCGTTTCGTTGTAGCCAGCTTTGATGTACTCACTACCCTCT
>JAFTNE010000126.1 GCA_017452035.1 Clostridia bacterium | reverse complement strand
TGCCAGCCGTTATCAGTATTTATAACTTGCTTTTCAATTTCAAGGTCGTGTGCAAACCAGTATTGTGTGCTACCATTCTTTTCAGATGCAATAGTAGTGGAGCTGCGTTGTACCATTACCGATGCAACAGAACCATCATTAAGTTGTGCTGTGTTGAGCCATACTGTAATTTTTACAGATGCAGAGGATGGAATGCTGAAGGAGTTGGACAAAATACTTGCGTTTGTAGCGGATTTTGTTGCAATCATGTAAACGTTAGCAATGTCTACGTCATCTTCTTCTACTGCAACTTGGTCAATAACGCCGTCAACGTCGTGTGTCTTTGGGTTAGTAACGTTGATACCCTTTTCAGCAAGAGCTTTTTGAACGTCTGTCCAAACGGAGTCGGTAGTGTTAACGATACCCATAACAACATTTTGTTCGTCTTCGATATCGCCAAAAGTTTTACCGTTGTTAAATGTCTTTTTTACCCAATCTTGAGCTTCGTAAGGAACGTTTGTGCTTTCAGATTGTGTGTACAAAAAGTCACCGTTAGAAATTGTAAGTGAGGATGATCCATTGCTTGTGTTGTTGTCGTCATCTGGGTTGATGGTCTCATTGTTCAAAACAAATCCCAATGCTACGCTCAAACCAATAACAGCAACAAGGCAAATGGCAACAATCCAAATCCATTGTTTAGCCCCATTGGAGAGGGGTTGTTTTACTGTTTTTGTGTTTTTACTCATAACCTAATACCTTTTTACTAATATTGTTTGCGCCAGGGCGCATACATATCAATATTTTAGTACAAACTAAAAAAAAAATCAATCAAATTAGCCCATTATATTATTAATTATAAACAAATTTTTACACTAATTTCACGTGTGCGCCACGCGTGGTCTGTATTAGACGCGTAATGATGCGCCATACAAGGGGTACAACTATGCAACTAACTGCAAAAAACAAATGGATTTTGGCACTGCTTGGGGCGTTGTCCGGTTTTATCAACGGCTTTTTGGGTGGTGGAGGAGGTGTACTTGTAGTATCCGTTCTTTTGACGGTACTAGCCTTGCCCCAAAAAAATGCCCAAGCAACGGCACTACTTGTAATACTGCCATTGACGGTGGTATCGGCAATAGTGTACCTCGTAAAGGGGGTTGTTGATTGGCAACCAACACTTTGGGCAACTGTGGGTGTTGTAGCAGGTGGCGTTGTTGGCGCGCTTTTGCTTTCCAAACTCAAAAGTGACGTTATCAAAATTATCTTTGCCGTGGTGCTAATTTTGGGTGGCATCAAGATGTTGTTTTAGATGTGTCAATAGACGTTTTATGGTGTAAAGTCCACCCACTCAAATATCCCAAACTACAATTTGGAAGGGCAAAAAGGGTAGCAACTTCGCAAAATGATGCGTTATAACACAACTAATTACATCCATTAAATGGATTTTTTTGAACAGTTGGATGATAGTTCAAAGCCAACAGCAATAGTTTATAACCAACAACTTCAAAAATAGATAACTTATTTCAACTAACAATTTAAATCAACAAACTACGAGATATGAACATTTTTTTACTAATTTTATTTGGATTTTTGGCAGGCATCATTGGTGGAATGGGTATGGGTGGTGGCACTGTGCTTGTGCCGTTACTGTCCTTTTTAGATTTGGAGCAAAAAACCATCCAAGCCATAAACCTCATCAGTTTTTTGCCTATGTGTCTTGTTGCGCTGTGCTTTCACTGGAAAAAGGGACTACTAAAGCCACAAAACATTTTGTATGTAATTATACCAGCTGTGGCTTTTGCCCTTGTTGGAGCGTTGTTTGCAAGCGACTCGCAAAACAAACTTTTGCGCATTGCCTTTGCGCTGTTTTTGATTGCAGTAGGCCTTTGGCAGTTGATTGTTGCCATCAAGTTTGAAGTGCGAAAAAGCCGCCGAAAGATAGTTATCTATGCCAAAACCTATCAACTACTTGCCAAGGGGCGTAACCCTTACATGTCAAAGGTCAAAAAAGCTAAAAACTAATGACGTGTACTGTATTTTTTGCGACATGTATTGTGTTTTTGCGCAATTTTTAGTAGTGTAATTGCAAGTAAATTAGCTTGAAACGACCACAAAAAAGTGGAGAGTATTTGATGCACATTGTCAAATGTTTTATGCACTTTCAACCACAAATTGGCAACTTCAACAACAAGTTTTAACACATTTTTTATCACATAGAACAAGGTATAAGCCTTGTTCTTTTTATTTGCAAAGCTAATATGCAAACTATAACATATACTGTGCATAAAGGTATTGAGTAATTATTTGCCAGCCACATTTACCCCAAAACTATTGCAATATATCACTAAATTTGGTAAAATGTATTGTGGAATAATAAGGTAACAATATGAAATATTTAGCTTTTGATATCGAGGCAGCAAACGGCTACAAGCTTTCTAGCATTTGTAGCATAGGTATTGTAATTGCTGATGAACAATTTAATATTTTGAGTAGGCAAAACGTTTGGATTAACCCCAAAACCAAGTATAACCTAAACGGCACACGCAAAAACGTGGGTATCGACCTGCATTTGGACAAAAAACTGTTGGATTCCTCTCCATATTTTTCCCAAGTGTATGACAAAATAAAAGCACTTTTAACCGACCCTAACTACGTTGTAGTTGGCCACGCAGTAGATGCTGACGTGCGTATGCTAAACGCCACCTGCAAAAGGTACAATTTGCCCAGCTTAGATTTCAATTTTATCTGCTCACAGTTGCTGTACAAGCTGTACAAAGGGGAAAAGGAAGTAAAGGCGTTATCGAAAATTGCCAACGTCATTGGCGTAACCTTTCTTGAACACAACTCCGAAGAGGACGCGCTAATGTCCATGCTTACGCTAAAATATCTTGTACAAGATAGTGGCCTAACGGTGCAACAACTGATAGAAAAGTACCACGTCCGTATCGGCTCTAACGTCAATTTTGAGCTTGTCCGTCCAGTAAGTTTGGATGGTCAACTTTCCAAAAAACATCTCACGCAAATTGCTGTGGACAAAATCAAAGAGTACGCAAAAACCGTCAAAAAAACATCCAATATCTACAAGGACAAGGTATTTTGCCTTGCCCGTTCGTTGGAGGTAAGTGACGAGCCTCAGCTTTACCAAGTGGTACATGCCATTGTGGCTGGTGGTGGAAGGTACTCCTCCAAACTTGTAAAGTGCAACGTGTATGTAAAAAGCAACAACCCCATTGACCAAGACGTTATGCGCGAAAAACGTGTTGACGAACTTGTTAGCCAAGGGCTGGTAACGGTGATGAGCGTAGAGCAAATACTAAATAAATAGCGAGAGTGAACAAAAATGGTAGAACAATTTTTGCAAAAACACAACCAATCAACAAACAATATCGACACAGTCAAAATGGTACAGCTTGCCATGGCAGAAATGCGCCAAGGTTTAGAGCAAAACAATAGTACCATCCCCATGATACCCACATATCTTCAAAACATTGGTCGCGACAAAATTAAACCAGGCAAACGCCTTGTAATTGATGCTGGTGGCACAAACTTCCGTTCGGCAGTGGGCTACTTTGACGAAAATGGCAACGTTCAAATGGAAAATTTGCAAAAAACAAAAATGCCTGCATCTGACGAGTACATGACAAAAGAGCAATTTTACAACCAAATTGCTCAAAACGTCCGTTACCTTTTGGACGACTGTACAGACGTTGGCTTTTGCTTTTCTTACCAAGTGGACATGCAATCTAACATGGATGGCCGTGTTGTAATGTTCAGCAAGGAGGTAAAAGCTCCCGAAGTTGTTGGCACCTTTGTTGGTGCTGAAACGTTGTCGGCAATCAAAGCTTATAGTCCAACGGAACGCAAAATTGTCATTTTGAACGACACAGTAGCAACACTTCTTGGTGGTATGGCGCTTTCACAAAAGCAATACTCTGCCTATGTTGGCTACATCTTTGGTACAGGCACAAACCTTTGCTACATCGAAGATACCCAAAACATCACAAAAGTTAAGGGGCTACCACAGGGCAAAATGCTTGTCAATACCGAAATGGGTGGATGCTCCTGCTTTACCCAAGGCGATTTTGACAAAATTGTTGCAAACACAACTGCCGACCCAACAAAACAACTGTTTGAAAAGATGTCCTCTGGCAAGTATTTGGCAGATATCATCCACCAAGCGTTTAGTTGTGGTGCAAGCGAAGGTTTGTTTGATGACGAGATTACCCTTTGTCCATTTGCACTTAAAGATATTTCTGCATTTTTGAGTGGCGAGCAAAACTTTGTCTACAACATTTTTGCAAGTGACAGCGACCGTGCAAAAGCGCGCGAAATTTGCCTGAACCTAATTGACCGTTCGGCCAAGATGGGCGCAATCTTGAATGCCAGTGCAGTGCTTATGTCCTGCCAAGATACCAGCATCCCCGTTGCTATAGTTGCCGAAGGTACAACCTTCAATAAATTACCCACGTTTAGAGATAACTTCCAAAAGTATCTCTACGAAATTTTTGCGCCACACGGCATCACTTTTGAAATTTTGCAAGGTGAAGAATTGAATTTGGTAGGCACCTTGATGGCCACAATGGCACTATAAATTTAGTAACTCTACATACACGAGGTAAATTTTGACAAAACTGACCGATTCCGTCCAAAAACCATATAGGTATTTTGGTGGAGAATTTAACACTCCAGATATCAACAAGCCAGCAGACGTGCGTTTTTGCATGTGTGTTGCCGATAGTTACGAAGTAGGCATGTCCAACTTGGGCGTGCGTATTTTGTACTACCTATTCAACAGTATAGACAAGGTTGTGTGCGAGCGTTGCTACGCGCCCTTTGCTGACTACGAACAATATCTCAAAGATAACAACCTGCCTCTTGCCAGTTTGGAAACACAAACTCCATTGGCAAACTTCGACTTTGTAGGTTTTTCCATTCAATACGAAATGTGCTACTCTAACATCTTTTACATGTTGGAGCTTGCAGGTATCCCCGTTACCACAGCTGAGCGTGGCGAAAACTTCCCCTTTGTTGTGGCTGGTGGCCCATGCTCCGTCAACTTGGAGCCAATGTATAAGTACTTCGACTTTATTTTTGTGGGCGAGGGCGAAACCCCTTGGAAACAAATTATCGAGGACTACAAATTGCTGAAAGGCACAATGTCTAAAAGTGAATTTTTGCGCCACGTGGATGAAAAATACGACTGTATCTACGTGCCAAGTTTGCATCCAAGCAAGTACAATGGCGACAAGGTTGTAACTGTTCCAAACAAAAAGGTGTGGTGGAACATAGAAAATAATCTTGATGAAATGTTTACTCCACAAGTGCAACTTGTACCCAATATCGAGTTGGTACACAACCGTGCCGTTGCCGAGTTGTTCCGTGGGTGCGCCAATGGTTGCAGATTTTGCCAAGCAGGTTTTATCTATCGCCCAGTGCGTGAGCGTTCAGCCGACTGCGCGTTTGAACTTTGCAAAAACCTTTTGGAAAGCACCGGCTATGACGAACTTTCGCTAACAAGCCTTTCTACAAGTGATTACAGTGGCCTTATGCCTCTGTTGGAAAAACTTCTTCCTTACGCACGTGAACACAACGTTCAACTAAACTTGCCCAGTTTGCGTTTGGATAGTTTCAAAGGCGACATGGCAATGGGCAATCGCAAAAGTAGTCTTACCTTTGCGCCCGAGGCTGGTACTCAACGCCTACGTGACGTAATCAACAAAAACATCACCGAAGAAAACATTATGTCTGCCTTGACAGATGCCTTCAACCAAGGCTACACGTCGGTAAAATTGTACTTTATGTTGGGCTTGCCAACGGAAACAATGGAGGACGTAGAAGGTATCTACAACCTTGCTTGCAAAATCAAGTCCCTTTACAAATGGATCAAAAAAAGTGGCAAAGATTTGCGCATTTCCGTATCTTGCTCAACCTTTATCCCCAAGCCCTTTACACCTTTCCAGTGGTGCGCCTTTGCTGACCGTGAAAGCATCGAGCAAAAACAACGTTACCTTGCCGAAAATCTTCGCAAAAAGGGTATCAACTTCTCCTACAACGACTACGATGGCTCTCTTATGGAGGCAATTTTGGCGCGTGGTGGACGTACTGTTGCTGATGCATTGTATCAAGCGTACAAAAATGGCGCTCGATTTGATGCTTGGAGTGACATGTTTAAGTGGGAGCATTACCAAAAGGCATTTACCGATTGTGGTGTAGATATCCCCAAAATTGTTGGTGCATACGACCTTGACGAACCATTGCCCTGGGATTACGTAGATATTGGCGTAACCAAAAAATTCCTTCAAAACGAGTACAAAAAGGCAATGCAAGCCACAACAACACCATCTTGCAACAAGCAATGCAATGGCTGTGGCCTTAACGCCAAAGGCTACTGCAAAGATGCCCACGGCAACGTAAAATATTAACACGTATACGCGATTTTTACGTATTTTTCGAGTAAACGTTTGATTGTTATAGGTTAGAAATCCATTTCAATTCAATGCTCAAATGCTTTAATTATCAAATTTACAAGTACAAATTTAAGTGCAAGATTTGCAACTACTTGAAATGTAGGGGCGAGCTTAGCTCGTCCGTAGCCAAAGTCAAAAAGCAAAATTTTAACACTTTGCTTACTCACAAACAATGATGCAATTATTCTAAGGAACAAAAATGCTAATTTTCAAATTTACAAAGACAGACAACTCTTCACTTGTTGCGCACGTAGATACTTTGCGCGCTGTAACGTACATTTTTCGCCGTGCCAAGGTGGATGTTGAGTATTCAAAGGGTTTCAACCCCCACATGGAACTGGGCTTTTCTGCTCCCATTTCCCTTGGTATCGAAAGCGTTGCCGAGTACGTTTCTGCCAAGGCAGATTTTCAACCTGATGCCCTTGACAAACTCAACGCTAATTGCCCCAAAGGTATCCAATTTTTGGCAATGTTCAACAAAAAGGTCAACCTTGCAGCAACGTTAAATCGCGCCGAGTACATACTTACAGCCAACGGCATTGGCAACGTAATTGACCAAATTCTTGCACCAAACTACACCATAAGCTACACCGAAAAGAAGGTTGAAGTGCAAAAGGACGTATCAAGTCGCATCTTTTCTGCCACACGTATTGACGACAACAACGCCAAAGTAGTGCTGGCTTGTGGTAACGCAAACTTGCGCCCCGACCGACTTGTTTTGCATCTTATGGCAACAAACAACTTGACAGGCGACTACAAAATTGTAAAAACCCAAATGTTTGTAGACGACATCCCTGCTGACGAATTTTTGTGCAATAACAATTGACGTACATACTACAATAGGTTGATAAATGGTGCTAAAAAGGCTCGCCCTTTGGGAGAGCTGTCACAATGGTAACTGAGATGGGCTTTGTGGTTGTCTATTTCTTTTTGCACCAACTAAGAGGAGAACAATTTATGAAAAATTACGAACTGCAACTTCCCGAAGGTTATGTGGAGGCCAAAACAATTGATGCCAAAACAGATACCAAAATAATGGTAGTGTTCTCTGTGGTATCTGCATTGGTTGCCGTTGGTGCAGTTGTTGTTGCTTGGCTTTGTTTGGGCTTAACTTCCAATAACTGGATAGACAAACTTATTGGCGATGGCTCCAATTTGTGGCATAACTTTGCCTTTATGGGTGCAATGGTAGCATATATCATTTTGCACGAACTAACCCACGGCATTGTTTACAAGGTAATGACAAAACAAAAACTCACTTTTGGTTTGACACTTACCGTTGCTTATTGTGGCGTGCCCAATATCTACGTTTATCGTAAAACGGCACTTTGCGCATTGCTTGCGCCATTTTTGGTATTTTTGCCCATTTTTACGGCATTGCCATTTTTTATGAAAGAGCCAATTGACATCCTTTGGTGCGCACTTCTTTGGGGTATGCACGTTGGTGGTTGCGTAGGCGATTTGTACTGCACAATTTTGTATCTGTTCAAATTCCGTGACCCACGCACGTTACTTCGTGACACCGGCCCAAAACAAACGTTCTACATCCCAACTGAACAAAATCTGCAAGCATAACACGCAACGATAGCATTTATCCATTGAAACATAACAAAAATATCGAAAAATTGGCATTATTTTACATCAACGTAATCAACAAAAAAAGAGACCTTTTGGGTGTTACCCGAAAGGTCTCATGTTTTAATGTAAAAGTTCAGTCTGTAAGCCGAGTTCTGTCTTGGACGGTTATCTTTCTACGCCAATCGTTACCGAAGGGCTCTAGCGAGTATGTCGAGATGCCGAGCAGGCATTTGGTCTCAGTTCTTGCACCGAGTGGGGTTTACATGCACGCGTTGTCACCAAAACGTGTGTGGGCTCTTACCCCGCATTTCCACCCTTACAACTTGCGTTGCGGTATATTTCTGTTGCACTTTCCTTAAAGTCGCCTTCACAGGACGTTATCCTGCACTCTTGCTCTGTGGTGCTCGGACTTTCCTCGTGAGAAGTTTCCCACGCAACCGTCTGGCTGTCTTTTACGTTGTTATTATATGACGTTTTGCCCTTTTTGTCAACCAAAAACAGTCGTGTAACGCCATTTCGACAAACATCGCGATAGTTTGCAACTGCATTTAGGGCTTGCGTATGCACATTTTTGCCATATCTTGGGCATATTTGCTTATAACAATTGCCAAACCATATTTTTTTTAGTATAATATATTTGTATAATTATGTTTTAAACGTTGGAATTTCCAAAGGATATACAAAATGAATGATGTAACAAACCAAAACAAAATAGCAATCAGCGTGCAGGACGTCACCCACTATTACAGGGTGTACAACGATGATGGTACAGTTGCCAAAGCCATTGGTATCGAAGGGGTAAGCCTGGATATCTACAAGGGCTCTTTTGTTGCGCTCGTAGGACACAACGGCAGTGGCAAATCTACCTTGGCAAAGCACCTAAACGGCATCTTGTTGCCAGCAATGGGCAAGGTGGAAGTTTTTGGCCTTGATACTGCTGACAAAAAGAATATTTTTGAAATTCGCAAGCAAGTGGGCATGGTATTTCAAAATCCCGATAACCAAATGGTTGCCAGCATTGTCGAAGAGGACGTTGCCTTTGGCCCAGAGAACTTGGGTATACCTCAACCACAAATTGTCGAGCGTGTTTACACAGCCCTTGAACAGGTTGGTATGAGCGATTTTGCAAAACGCTCTCCACACAAGCTTTCCGGTGGACAAAAACAACGCATTGCCATTGCAGGCGCGTTGGCAATTCAGCCACAAGTACTTGTTTTGGACGAGTCCACAGCTATGCTCGACCCTCAAGGACGAAAGGAAGTGTTGGAGGTTGCTCATCAACTCAACAAGCAAGGCATGACGGTGGTGCTTATCACTCACTTTATGGAAGAAGTGTTAGATTGCGACCACGTTGTAGTGATGAGTGGTGGACACGTTGTAAGCCAAGGCACTCCAATGGAAATTTTTGCCAACAGCAAATTGTTGGAGGAAGTTGGCCTCAAAGCTCCACGCACGGTAGAGTTGGCTCAAAAGCTCAAAAACGCAGGTTTCGATGTGGACAGTACCACAACAGACGCAAAACTATTGGGAGGTGCAGTATGTCAAAATCTCAAATAGTAGTTGCGCCTGTTGTTGACGAAAGTGTTGCAATTTTGGCACAAAATCTTAACTTTGTGTACAACCCCAAAAGCCCATTT
>JAFTNE010000125.1 GCA_017452035.1 Clostridia bacterium | reverse complement strand
ATAACCTTCATAACATCATCTAAAGTAGCCTTTGGATTATCTATTAAACATACAGTAGCATCTATGGCTTCAGCAAGATTATGTGTGGGAATATTAGTTGCAAGACCAACTGCAATACCACTTGCACCATTAACCAGCAAGTTGGGGTAACGACCTGGGAGCATGTCTGGCTCTTTGGTGGTATCGTCAAAGTTGTTAGAAAAACGAACGGTATCTTTGTCGATATCCCTCAAAAGCTCAACTGCCATTGGGGAAAGTTTTGCCTCTGTGTAACGCATAGCAGCTGCCGAGTCACCATCAATGTTACCAAAGTTACCTTGGCCGATAATAAGTGGCACGTTCATAACGTGTGGTTGAGCCATACGCACCATTGCGTCATAGATAGATGAGTCGCCATGTGGGTGGTAACGGCCCATGCAGTCGCCGACAATACGTGCCGACTTGCGAGTGGGCTTGTCTGGCAGGTTACCTTGCTCGTACATGGAGTACAAAATACGGCGTTGAACGGGTTTGAGACCATCTTCAACACGAGGCAAAGCACGGTCCAAAATTACGTGCTCTGCATAAGGCATCATGGATTCGTGCATTACCACTTCCATTGGCTTGGTAAGAAGGTTACTGCCGTCTTCCAACTTTTCAATATCGTTCTTGTTCAAGTTATAAATATCTACTTGTTTCATTACAGGTTACCTCCTTATTTCAGTTTATCAAATATTGCGTCTTTGTCTTGGTTGAAATCGGCATTATCAATGATATACGCTTTGCGCGCATCAACTTGATCGCCCATCAACGTTGTTACCATACGCTCTGCCTCGGCAAAGTCCTCAATAGTTACTCTCATCAAAGTGCGAGTTTCGGGACACATTGTCGTTTCCCAAAGCTGTTCGGCATTCATTTCGCCAAGACCTTTGTAACGTTGAAGCTCATATCCTTTGCCAAACTCTTGGACAATTTCTTGCAGTTCGTTATCATTATAGGCGTAGCGAACTTTGTCCTTTTTGGACACTTTGTAAAGTGGGGGCATACCAATGTACACGTGGCCATCGGTAATGAGTTGTTTCATGTATCTAAAGAAGAATGTCAACAAAATTGCTCTGATGTGCGCACCGTCTTGGTCAGCATCGGAAAGGATGATAATTTTGTCGTACTTGAGATCGGCAATGTTGAAGTCCTCTTCGCCAATGCCCGTATCAAGTGCAGAAATAAGCGAGCGAATTTCCTCGTTGGCAAGCACTTGGTCAATACGCTTGCGTTCAGCATTCAAAGGCTTACCACGAAGGGGTAAAATTGCTTGGAAACGGCGATTGCGCGCTTGCTTTGCAGATCCACCAGCAGAGTCGCCCTCTACAATGAACAATTCGTTTTTGGATGCGTCGCGACCGGTGCAACTTGCCAGCTTACCAATAAGTGTAGAGTTAAAAATGCTGTTCTTTTGGCGAGTAACTTCCTTTGCCTTGCGAGCAGCCTCACGTACTTTTGCAGATGCAATGGACTTTTTGATGATAGTTTCCGACACAGATGCCGTTTTTGCAAGCAGTTCGGTAAAACCAATAGTTGCCAATGCCTCGCATGCAACACGCGCCTCTACGTTACCAAGTTTAGTTTTGGTTTGACCCTCAAACTGAACGTTTGCCATTTTGATGGACATAACCAACGTGATACCTTCACGAAAATCTTCGCCAATTAGGTTTTCATCCTTAGCTTTTAGCATACCCTTGGTGCGTGCGTATTCGTTGAAAACCTTTGTCATTGCAGTTTTCAAACCAGTTTCGTGCATACCACCTTCGCCAGTGGGGATGTTGTTTACGTAAGAGATAAAGTTTTCGGTGTAGTTGGAGGTATACTGGAAGGCAAATTCAAGTTCCAAGGTTTCGTTTTTGCCACACCAGTACAATGGGCTGATGTGCAAAGGCGCTTTGTTTTCGTTGAGATACTTTACAAAGTCGACAAGTCCACCTTCGTAGCAGTAGCTTTCAAATCTTACACCACCGTCATCATCAGTAGCATTTTCGTCAGTTAAAGTAAAGGTAATACCTTTGTTCAAAAATGCCAATTCCTTTAGGCGTTTTGCAATAACGTCACT
>JAFTNE010000124.1 GCA_017452035.1 Clostridia bacterium | reverse complement strand
GGCAACTGCGAGAAAATTTGAGACAGAGCATCTTTTAGTTTGCGAAGGTTATCCTTATGCACACTAAATCCAACGGATGCCTTGTGTCCACCAAACTTTACAAGTAAATCTTTGCATTGACAAAAGGCGTCAAATAGATGGATGTTATCCACACTGCGCGCAGAGCCAACGTAGTTGTCACCATCCAACGTCATTACCACTGCTGGCACGTTAAAACGCTCCTTGTAGCGTGCTGCAGCAATACCAAGTAGACCGTGTTGCCAGTTGTCGCTGTATAAAAACACAAGCTTGTCTTTGGCAATTTGTTCGCCATTACACATTTGGTCAGCTTGGGCAACAATTTCATCCAAAATTTGCTTTCGTTTTTCGTTGAGGGCAAGCAATTCTTCTGCAATGGCCTTGTCAGCCTTGTCGCGCGCAAGTAGCAATTGCAAAGCTACTTCTGGAGAGCCAACACGTCCTGCTGCGTTGATTTTTGGCGCAATGCGCATAGCAATATCACTACAACTGAGCGCACTGCCACACTTGGACAGCTCGGCAAGATATTTCAAACTCTTATGATTAAAATTTTGTAGTCCGGCTTTTACAATGGAACGGTTTTCATCTTCCAATGGCATCAAATCGGCAATGGTACCAATAAAAGCAACGTCAACGTACTTCATGGCAGTATCTCTGCCAGCCAAAGCCTCTACCAGTTTCCAAGCCACACCCGAGCCAGACAAATTGGGGAAAGGATATCCCATCTTTGGGTTAATACACAAACAGTCAGGCAAAAGTTCTGGCAACTCGTGGTGATCGGTAACAATTACTTCCACACCAAGTTCGTCCACAATTTTTGCCACTTCATCTCGGTTGGAGATTCCACAGTCAACTGTGATGACCAAGTCGTAAAACTTGTGCTCAAAAGCCTCGATAACCTTTTCGGCATGCAAACCATACCCCTCATCACGAGTAGGTATAATTACATCATTATCTACACCATTATCGCTAAAAAACAGTGACAAAACTGTGCTTGCTGTGAGGCCATCGGCATCATAGTCGCCACAAATAAGAACGCTACCCCCCTCTTCCAAGACGTAAGAAACTGTCTCGGCTACCTCGGACATGTTTGGCATGTCAAAAGGCGAGTGGAAGGTCAAGTTATTTGTGAAAAACTGCTGATAGTTGTCAGCCGTTACCCCACGTGCGTTGAGCATTTGCGCAATAGGTAAAGGAAGGCCCTTTTCAGTCAAAAAATCAACTGAATGCTCGTCACTGTATGGGCGTTTTGTGTATTTTTGTTTCATAGTCTGTAAAAAAGCATAACAGCCTTCTAAAATGGTTAGAAGGCTGTTAAAAGTGTATTAAAAATTATTTTCTGTTGGATTTTGCGCCTTCGATAAATGGTTCAACCATTGTAGCAAACAATCTGTTGAGACCCATTGTAGTAACGAAGGAAAGAACAACCAAGTAAACCAAAACGTTACCAAGAGGTGCTGTTACAGCTGTAGGAATTACCCACAAAATGATACCAACAACCAATGCAATGGCGTGAACGATAAGGTTACGTTTGTTGGAGTTTGCAAATCCCTTGTGTTTTGCACTTGCAAATGTGCTGCCTTCGTAAGCGTTGATGTTTTCAAATGCATAAACGGTAAAGTATGTTTGCAATGCAATACCCAAAAGCATACCAACAATTGCGAAAATGTTGAGGATTTCCAAGTGGATGAGACCTGCAACAATTGTTCCAACAACAATTGTGAACAATTGAGAAAGGATACCAACCAAACCCAATGTCTTGTAGCGTACTACGTAGAACACAGCAAGTGCAACTACCAATACAGCAAGACCAATAAACAAGAACAAATCGCCGTTGTTTTCCGTTGTTACACTGTCAGTCAATTTGAGTTCTGCACCCAAAACACCACTATTGATGTAACCAGCAAGTTCCTTGGCATCTGTCATTGTGTAACCATAGAGATAAAGTGTGCTTTCGTTGATAAGTTGAACGCCACCAGTCAATGTGATGTTGCCATCAATTGCATAAGTACCACTAGACGCACCAAGAGATTTAGCAGCTTTAACGCCTTCGTCATTCAAGTTAACAATGGCAACAAAGTAGTCGTACTCACCACTTACAAGCTTGCGTGTAGTAGCATTAACAAAGTGTTTGGAAGAAAGAATTACATTTTCCTTGGAGTAGGTTGTTTCCGTCAAAATTTCCAAATCACCACGAACTGTAACTACTTCCATAATAGCAGATGCTGTAACGTTATCAGCGCTTTTTACAAGTTCGGGGACTGTAACTGATACAACACTATTGTCTGTGGAAATGTTTGCGCCGTAAAGACCATAGATAGAACCAAGTCTTTGGCTAATGATTTTTTTAACTTGCGCGCCTGTTACGCCTTCGTCCAACTTAACGGAGTATGTTGTTGTAAGGGTATCAGTGAACAAATTGTCCTTTTGTATAAGCGTTGCAGGGGAATAGAACTCACCGTATGCACCATATTCGAACTCTGGAATAAAGGTAAATACTCCTACAAACGCCAAAACCGCAATAAAAATGATAAGCATTACGGTTGCAGTTGTTTTTGTCATAAGTAGCCTCCTTGACTTACTGAACATAACTATTTAATTATAATATTTAATAACAAAATAGTCAAATAATTTTAAAGCATTGTACAACGGATAACCGTTGTTGATAAGAACAAAATATTATTCTTCGTCCTCATCGGGAAGTTGAACGTTGTGGTAAACGTTTTGAACGTCATCATTGTCTTCCAACATGTCCAACATCTTTTGGAAACGAACAAGGTTTTCGCCTTCGAGCGTAACCATGTTTTGTGGGAACCAAGTCATTTCTGCAGAAACAAGGTTCAAACCCTTTTCTACAACAGCATCACGAACGGCAGACAAGCTGGTTGTTTCACAAGTGAACTCCAACATGCCATCTTCCAACACAACGTCATCTGCGCCTGCTTCAATTGCAAGTTCAAATGCTTGGTCGTCATCGAGGTTTGCTGTGTTTTCGGCAACGACAACACCCTTGTGGTCAAACATAAATGCAACGCTGTTTGTTTGGCCAAGGTTACCACCATGTTTTACAAATGCGCTTCTAACGTCGCCAGCTGTACGGTTTTTGTTATCTGTAAGGCACTCAACAATTACCGAGCTACCACCAATACCGTATCCTTCGTAAACAATTGTTACGTAGTCTACTGTGGAAAGTTCGCCACTTGCCTTTTTGATACTGCGAGTGATGTTATCGTTGGGCATGTTGTTTGCTCTTGCCTTTTGAATAACGTCGTACAATCTGCTGTTAGAGTTAGGATCAGCACCACCAAGTTTTACAGCTACGGCAATTTCGCGACCAATTTTTGTAAAGATACGTGAACGTGCAGCGTCACCCTTGGCTTTTTTATTTTTGATATTATTCCATTTGCTGTGACCAGACATAAAAAATACCTCTAAATTTTGTTTGCGTAAATTTGGTACATAATTACACTACCAGCAACAGCGACGTTAAGCGACTCAAAGCTGTTTGCCATAGGCAGACTGATTGTATCGTGCGCATGCGCGCGTGAATATGCCGATAGACCATTGCCTTCATTACCCAACACCAAAGCAACATTACCACTAAAATTGCAATCGAAAACATTTTTTCCACCCATATCACAAGCGAGAATTGTGTTACTTGATGCAACGTCAAAAACTTTGGCAATATTGTCCGTTTGGTACAAATTTAGGCAAAAGTGTGCCGACATTGCACTGCGCACCACCTTTGGTGAGTACACATCTGCGCAATTTACAGCATAGATATCGGTAAATCCACACGCAACAGCAGTGCGAATAAGTGTGCCCATGTTTCCTGGGTCTTGCAAATTGTCCAAAATTAGACAATTTCCTTTTGGCATGGCAAGCTCCAACTGAGGAATTTTTGCCACTGCCAAAACACCTTGACTGTTGATGGTTGCAGACATCTTGGCGAAAACTCTGTCGCTTACTATAATTGCGCCGTCAAAGTCCAACTTGCTTTGAGCGCTTTCGGCAACAAAGATATTTTGCACTTGTGCACCGTGAAAGATAGCGTCACGCACAAGACGTTCGCCTTCGATAACGTATAGCCCAATTTTCTTGCGATACTTTTTTTCAGCAAGCTTGGCTACTTCCTGCACTTTTGCATTGTCTGTAGATGTTATGACCATGATTTACTAAATAACAACAAAGGGCTTTTGTAGGAAAAGCCCCTAAGTTGCAATTATTTCAAGTTTGCTTTTGCAGTTTCAGCAAGAGATGCAAATGTAGCTGCATCACTTACAGCGATTTCTGCAAGAGATTTACGGTTGAGTTCGATACCAGCAACCTTCAAACCGTGCATAAGCTTGGAGTAGGAAAGACCATTTGCGCGTGCTGCAGCGTTGATACGAGCAATCCAAAGTGTGCGCATATCACGTTTGCGAAGACGACGACCAACATATGCATAGTTACCACTCTTCATAACCGCTTGACGAGCAATACGGTAGTTTGTGGATTTAAGACCAAAGTAACCTTTGGCAGCCTTCAAAATCTTTCTACGTTTTTTAACAGCTGTAACGCCTCTTTTAATTCTCATAATTCAGCCTCCTCTTAGTATGGCAACATGCTCTTAACAGTTGCTGCTTTTGTATCGTTTACATAAGCTGTACTGCGAAGATTACGTGTTCTCTTGGTTGTCTTTTTGCCAAGTTTGTGGTTTTTGTTGCATTGTGCGCGCTTAATTTTGCCAGATTTCAAAACGACAAATCTTTTTTTGGATGCGCTATGTGATTTTTGTTTAGGCATTTGTTTACCCTCCTATAGTGTACAAT
>JAFTNE010000010.1 GCA_017452035.1 Clostridia bacterium | reverse complement strand
TTCGCAATGGCAAACCTAAATCGTAATCGTTAGCTTTAGTTTTACTATGTAGTTGTGTGGTTGTATATTTCAAATTATCTTTGAGTATACATCGCACAGTAATTACGTATCAAATTTTGATGATTATATCAAACAGTTGCATTATTTTGCAATTTGTTGTATAATATTACTTGAGCATATCGCTCTCACAATTGAATAAATTTTGGTGGTGCAGTATTCTAGTCAGGGTGTGACATGTTGAAGGCGGGCCTAAAAGACCGCCGACGAGCATATCGATGAAGTTTCTTGTGCTGGCTTCCGTTGCCCAAACGGGGGCTTGTGCTGGAAGTTAAGAATAGTGGGTATAGTGTAATGGCATATGCAAAACTCCCATTATTCGTGGAGACTCTACGGGGTGGTAATAGGGTGAAAGCTATCTACTACTCTCTGAGATTAAACCTGCTATGCGGTGAATAAGAAGCTGTGTACAGAGTAGCTTGTTTTGAGTGAAATTTTGGGAGTAATGAACGCTTTTCTGTCCGTTGGCCAATGGATGAATTGCGAATGCTTTATGAAATGAATTTTGCAAAAGAAACTAAAATATGGGCCATCCTGCCAAGGAAATCTTCTAGACTGCAACCCAGGCTTGTTGGAGATTATAGTACGGACTAAGTGGCGATTCGGTTGTACGAGTGGTAACACCGTATGCACAGGATTAAAAGGAAACTGCTTTCTCGGCGACGGAAAGTTTTTGTGTGGGAAATCCTACCGAACCTATGCCGTAAGGTTTATCTAACGAGTCACCACCTAATTTATAATTGAAAGTTAATATGCTTAAACACTACTAATGGGGCAGTTTTCGCTTAGGCAAAACTTCCCTAAATTTTTATAGGATGAATATGAAAACTACTGACCCTGTGCCTCGAACGCACAAACATGATGATGCAACTACTGAAGTTGCAACTTGTGAAACGGACAAACGAAAGAAAACTGACAAAAAGAAACACAGGCGTAATTTATGGCCTTTGAAGGCTATGCTAATCACTTTGATTCTGTCTGCGCTTGTAAACCTTATATCCACACTGGTACTAGATGGTGCACAGTTATGGTTGGCTATACTTATCACTTTGGTGATAGTGTTGCTCGGTGTTGTTTTTGACACAATTGGTACTGCAACAACATCATGTGATATTCAGCCACTTTTAGCAATGGCATCACGCAAGGTTAAAGGAGCCAAGACTGCTGTAAAACTCGCACAAAAAAGCGATATCGTCTCTAATATTTGTAATGATATTATAGGTGATATTTGTGGCATTGTCTCTGGGGCGTGCGCTGCAACAATTACAGCATCTGCTCTTTCAAATATATCTAATCCATCGCTGGTCATTACTTTGACTATTGCTGTGTATGCAGCAATTTCAACGCTTACAGTAGTATTGAAGTCTTTTGGTAAAACGCTCGCCGTAAACAAGGGAACAAACATTGTTTTTGGTGTTGCAAAATTTTTGAGCATATTCAACAAAGAAGGTTAATGTTGTTAGAGAATATCAAAAATATCCATGACCTACAAAAACTTGACGTCAAACAGTTGCCTCAACTCTGTCAAGAAATTCGTCAAAAGCTGGTAGACGACGTATGTCGCACAGGCGGACATTTGGCGAGCAATCTTGGAGTTGTTGAGTTGACAGTCGCTCTTCACTATGTATTTGGTGAAGATGACAAAATTGTTTGGGACGTTGGTCATCAAAGCTACGTTCACAAAATTCTTACCTCTCGGGGTGAGAATTTTTGCACTTTGAGGCAAAGTGGGGGCGTTTGTGGTTTCCCTGATTGTGCTGAAGATGCAAGCGACAGCTTTAATACTGGCCATGCTGGCACTGCAATATCTGCTGCGCTGGGGCTAGCCAAAGCTCGCGACATTTCGGGGCTTAACCACAACGTTATAGCTGTTGTTGGCGATGGAGCAATGACTTGTGGTACTACTTATGAGGCATTAAACAACATTGGCAAAACCAAGATGCTCATCATCCTAAACGATAACAATATGTCCATCTCGGACAATGTTGGCAGTGCTACACGCAACATGTCCAAAATGCGCGTTGGTAAGTACGATAAAAACAAGCAAAAGCTCAAAAAGTTTTTGCATAAAATTCCACTAATTGGCAAACCTATCTACAAGCTTTTGCGCTGGTGCAAACGCCGTGCAAAGCTTGGTTTTGTACAAAACAGCTACTTTGACACCTTCAATCTAAAGTACGTAGGTATCATTGACGGTAACGAAATTAAAGACTTGGTTTACTACCTCAAAAAAATACGTGACAATGTGGAAAAGCCTACCGTTCTTCACATAATCACCAAAAAGGGCAAAGGCTACGAGCCTGCTGAACTTGACCCAGTAAAATATCACGCAGTTCCCGTTGGTGGCTACTGTGAAACTCAAACTGATACAACTATTCAAACAGTCGATACTCCAGCCTCGCAACCTGCTACTGTCGAAAGCGCATCAGTAGTTGGCAAAACATTGTGCGAGCTTGCCAAAAGCAATAGCGATATCGTTGCAATATCTGCAGCGATGACAAACGCAGTTGGCTTGAAAGATTTTTCACAAAAGTACCCACAAAGGTTTTTTGATGTTGGTATTGCCGAGGAACATGCCGTAACCTTTGCTGGTGGTCTTGCAAAGGGTGGAGCGCACCCATTTGTATGCATCTATTCAACTTTTTTGCAACGCTCGTACGATCAAATTTTGCATGACGTAGCATTGCAAAACCTACCTGTTACCTTCTTGATTGAT
>JAFTNE010000123.1 GCA_017452035.1 Clostridia bacterium | reverse complement strand
TGCTGACGAACTCAAAAATGATGCTGTAAGTTTTTCCGAATTGGTGCTTTCCCGAGCAAAGGTGTTTTATGCAACTTGGCAAGCGTATGCGCAAACTTTGGTTGCCACACTTGACGAGCAGGAGCTAATCCAGTTCAACAGGTTGATGGCAAAGATAGAAAATATCATCAATGCCTACGAAGGCAAAAACGTTCAAACGGACGTAAAAACAATAGTGGACCAAGCGAAGGTGGATGATACAACGGACGGCGAACAACCACAAGTGGCATCTACAACGGTAGAACCACCCGTTGAACCAGCACCCACCGAGGAGCCTACTCCAACGGAAACTCCAACTCAAACTGAGTCTCCCGACCTTGCACCAAGCGCAACAACAATGGGTGTGTACGCAAACCCCATTGGTAAAATTGAGCAAGCCAGCCAAGTTATCGACTTGCGCGAGCTTACCATTGTGGAGGACTCGTTGGAGCAAATTTGTATCGATTTGGGACTTATCCCACCACATAACGATGACTAAAACTGCCACTTTGGGTGTGTTGCTAATGCAATACACAAGGGCAAACAATAAGTTTAGATAACAAAAATATTTTATAGAGGTGTACTATGGCAACAAATGACATTCTTGACAATCTGTTCAAAAAGCTCAAAGGTGGCAAAACAGGTTCCAACCCACCATCTCCACCAAGTGATGATGGCATGACTGCCGAGCAACTTTTTGACCAAGCAGAAAAATACTACAATGGCGATGGCGTAGAAAAGAACCACGCCAAAGCTTTCGAGTTTTACAAGAGAGCTGCCGACAAGGGCCACGTTGAGGCAATGTTCCAAACAGCTTTGTGCTATGACGAAGGTATTGGTACCAGTCAAGATGCCACAAGAGCTGTTGATTACTACAAACTTGCCGTTGACCAAGGTCACGCTCGTGCGCAATTTAACCTTGCTGTCAACTACGACAATGGTATTGGTGTAGAAAAAGACCAAGCTATGGCTGTTGAGTTGTACAAAAAGGCAGCTATCCAAGGACACGTTAGTGCGCAATTTAACCTTGCAATTAGCTACTACTATGGCGAAGGTGTAGAAATCGACTACGTTCAATGCGCTGTTTGGTTGGAAAAAGCAGCAGAAAATGGTCACGAAAAGGCGCAACAAATGCTCCCTCAAGTAAGACAAAAGATGGAAGAAACCTACGGTTCAAGTGATGGTTTTGTTATTGAAGAACCACCAGTAGGCACAGGTTTTGGTGGCAGTGGTGTTAGCCAAGCTCATCAACTTTACGAAGAGGCAAATCGCTACTACAATGGCGAGGGGGTAGAACAAAACTACTACAAGGCAGCGCAATTGTATGCGCAAGCAGCAGATATGGGCGATATTGATGCTCAATGCGACCTTGGCTACTGCTACGAAATGGGCGAGGGCGTTGAACAAAGTTATTCCAAGGCACTTATGTGGTACACAAAGGCTGCCGAACAAGGTCAACGTGTTGCACAAACCAACCTTGCTTGTCTTTACGAAAACGGCAGAGGTGTTAGCAAAGATTTGCAAAAGGCTATCTACTGGTACACAAAGGCTGCCGAACAAGGCTTTGCACGCGCACAAACAAACCTTGGTTACTGCTACGAAGTAGGTCAAGGCGTTCAACAAGACTTGTACAAAGCAGCAGAGCTTTACACACTTGCATCCAATCAAGGCAACGACTGTGGTACAACCAACCTTGGTTGGTGCTACGAATCAGGCCATGGTGTTCCCAAGGACGAAGTTAAGGCTGCCGAACTTTATCGCAAAGCAGCAGAACATGGCTACGTTCGCGCACAAACTAACCTTGGTGTTTGCTACGAGTTTGGTGTTGGTGTGCCAATGGATCACGAAAAGGCAACCGACTGGTACCTCAAAGCTGCACGCGCTGGCGATGCACGCGCACAAACCAACCTTGGTTGGTGCTACGAGGCAGGCAAAGGCGTAGGTCAAGATGACCGTCTTGCTTGCGAGTGGTATCGCAAGGCTGCTGACCAAAACTATGCACGCGCTCTCAATAACCTTGGTACAATGTACTTCCTTGGCCGTGGTGTAGAAAAGAGCTACCAAAAGGCATTTGACCTTTACTCTCGTTCGGCAAACCTTGGCTACGCAGCAGGCCAAAACAACCTTGGCGAGTGCTACGAGTATGGTGATGGCGTTGCAGAAGATGCAAGCAAAGCCATCTACTGGTATCAAAAGGCAGCAGAACAAAACCACGCAAGAGGTATGTACAACTACGGTTGTTGTTTCTACTTTGCAACAGGTACTTCTCGCGACTACGACAAAGCTTTCTACTGGCTTACAAAGTCAGCCGAACTCGACTACACAAGCGCGCAAAACAAACTTGGCGATTGCTACTACTACGGACGTGGTACGTCAATTGACTACTACAAAGCAGCAGCTTTGTACCAAAAGGCAGCTGAAAAGGGCAACAAGTTTGCTCAATGCAACCTTGGTTTCTGCTACGACAACGGCAAGGGCGTTGCTCAAAACGACCAACTGGCGTTCCAATGGTACCTCAAATCAGCTGAACAAGGCTATGCAACAGCACAATGCAACGTAGGTCTTTGCTATCGCACCGGTCAAGGCTGTCTTCGCGATGATGCCAAAGCCATCTACTGGTACAAAAAGGCAGTCGAGCAAGGCAACGTTTCTGCTACATACAACCTTGCAATTTGCTACGACAATGGTAATGGCGTACCCAAAGACCAACGCAAAGCAGTAGAGCTTTACACAATGGCTGCAAACAAAGGCCATGCAAAAGCTCAATACAACTTGGCTTTGAGCTACTACTATGGCGAAGGCGTTTCTCAAGACGTTTCTCGCGCTATCCAATGGTTGGAAAAGGCAGCAGCTCAAGGACACGAAAAATCTCAAAGTTTCCTCCCAGAGGCACGCGAAAAACTTCGCTCTATGCGCCGTCAAGCACACGTTTGTCAACACTGTGGTGGAACGTTTACCGGACTTTTCTCCAAAAAATGCTCCAACTGCGGCCGTCCAAAGGACTACTAAGCCGATTGGTAACGGCAACATTATTTGAGTGTATTTAGACAAAACACAGAGTTGCAAGAAACAATTTTACAAATAACAAAAAGGCCATCCAAGTTGGATGGTCTTTTTTGTTGCAAAATTGCCAACGTTGGTAAACTTAACACACATTTGTCCTATTGTACAACATTGTCGGCTTTTGTTAGGCGAGCGTGCTTTAGCAGTGTGCGCTATTTACTCTGTAACAAAAGTAGTGTAATACGCGTCAATCAGTTGTGTAATTTGTCGTAATTTGATACAATATTATCATATTTTTGTAATATTACAAAAGAGGGAAATTAACATGAGTTTCAAACAAAATAGACCTTTGAGCTTTGTTATTGTTGCCGTGGTGTACGTCTTGGCAACAGTGCTTGGTATTGTTCTTTGCAATATTTTACCATACGATCTGTGGCTAAACATACTTATTACTGACGTCTTGGCAACGGTGTTTGTATTTGTGTTTAGCGTGGTGTTGGGTAACGCCTCCGTGTACGACCCTTATTGGAGCGTTCAACCCATGGTAATTGGCGTTGCTTTGCTTGTATCTCAAAAGCATTTTACGTTGTACAACATTTTGCTACTTGCAGTGGTATTGCTTTGGGGAATTAGATTAACAGCTAACTGGGCCTACACCTTTGGCAATTTGACCTGCCAAGACTGGCGTTACACCATGCTCAAAGAAAAAACAAAAGGTTTCTACCCAATCATCAACTTTGTGGGTATCCACATGGTGCCAACTTTGGTTGTGTACGGATGTTGCTTGCCCATTATCTTTGCAATGCAAAATAGCATTGAGATAACTTTGGATAACATCCATTGTCTTGTATTTTTGGCAGTATCGTTGGGTGCAGTGGTGTTGCAATGCGCAAGCGATATACAAATGCACAAGTTCCGTAAGGACAAGCGCAATGGCCTTACCACCGAGCCATTTATGCGCCGTGGCTTGTGGAAACACTCTCGCCACCCCAACTACCTTGCCGAAATACTTATGTGGTGGGGCGTTGGCCTAAGTGGTGTAGTAATTTTGCCAAACAGCCTGTTTGTAATTATCGGCGCAGTTGCCAACACGTTGCTTTTCACCTTTGTAAGCATCCCCATGGCCGATGGCCGTCAAAGCAGAAAACAAGGCTTTGACCAATACAAAGCCGAAACTTTCGCCTTGTTGCCCTTCCCCAAACCAACACACAAACACGCAAAGTAGTAAAGGTGTGCAATCGTCTTATCATTTTGTAAAGAGATACGTGATACGTTAGACCAACAACGCTGTGAGTTGTTTGTAGACAAATCGACTAACAATTGTAATTGCGAGATAGCCAAGGATTTGTTGCAGTCTACTATGTAAGGCAATAGAACCCGAATTAGTGCTTTCGTAGGGGAATATATCATCTTCCCGAAAGAACAACACCAGTAGCAACAGACTATTTCAAATTTGCAACACGTATCCTCAAAAAATAGTAAAATACCATCAAAAAAGGACCACAAATTTGGTCCTTTTGTTTTACAAAAAACCTATTCGATTGTAAACTTCAACACCCAACTCAAATCTACACAATCGCCAGCAGCGCAGTAACTCTCCGATGCGTGGGCAACAACCGGCTCGGCGCCACTTGTCACAATATAGGTGCTGTAATCCACGTAGATTTTCGCTGTGGCAACGCCGTCAATCACTTCCACCTTACGCACTTCCACGCGTTCTTTGAGGCTGTGGGGCAAAACAAAATGTGTGTTTTCTTGCAGAACGTAGCTTACAACGCCCTCGTCATCATCAAACCAAGTGCCTTCCTTGTCGTAGTGGTATTGCCATTGCATTACGATATTGTATTGTTTCATAAAATTTTTCTCCTTGTTTGAGTTGCGAGATAATCTCGTTTTGACATTTTCCAAGTGGAAAAACACCTTTTTGAATTATTGTATTTTACATATATTTTTGATGGCTTTTACATCAAATTTCCACCACGTGTACGCGTTTTTTGTATTTTTAACACTTTTGATTGTTTTAGTTTTGCAACCGAACAATAACAGTTCCTTGCGCAAATGGCTCGTCCACAATAACTTCGCCAACCGAGTCCACCGATACAAGGCCACTGGTAACGTTTTTGATGCTTTCCACGTGGGAGTGGATGTCAGCTTGCACTTCACTGCGCTCAAAGGCAAGGTCGCAACCTTCCATTTTGCAGTTGATAAGTTTCAAACCTTTGCAGTAACAAAGTGGTTGTGTGCCAATGATGGTGCAGTTTTCAAAGGTCAAGTTTTCAGCATACCAACCAAGGTACTCCCCTTTGACAACGCTGTTTTTTACAACAACGTTTTTGGCATGCCAAAATGCGTCCTTTGTATCAAGATTGCAGTTTTCAATTACCATGTCGGTAACGTATTGAAAGGAGTACTTTCCTTTGAGTGTAACGTTGTTCAATTTGACGTCTTGCGAGCGTAGCAAAAAGTACTCGCCAGCAAACGCGCTATCTTTCAAAGTGATGTTTTTGCAAAACCAGCCAAATTCAACGGATGCAACGTCACAATTTTCAACGTGGATGTTTTGACACTCTCTAAGAGCCTTGATGCCGTGCAACTTGCTATTTTTGATGGAAATGTCCGTTGAGTACCACAACGCAGCACGGCAAAGCTCCGTCATGTGGCTACCTTCAATGACAACGCCATGGTCATGCCAAAATGGATAGCGCAAATTGAAGTAGCAGTTTTGCGCAACAATGTTTTTCCCCTCCTTCAAGGCACTTTCGCCGTCAGCTGGGCCATCAAACTTGCAGTTGTCAAGTGTCACTCCGTCCACTCCGTAAAGGGCGCGTTCAGCATCAAATGTTTGGTTTGCAATTACTTTCATACAGTGTACTTCTTTTGTTAGATATTTGACTACATTTTAGCACACAAGTAGCAATGTGTCAATTGCAAGTTTTTTGATGCGCAAACATTTGTATATGCACAATCAGAGGTTTTGTGCAGTGCTTGTAATAAAAACGGCAGACAACTTTTGCTGTCTGCCGTCAAAAACTATGTTAGTTAAGTGGGTACAAGGTGTAGTTTTGTGGTTGTGGTGCAACATAATTTTCTTCGTTTACAACACAAACTTCACCATCAATCACAGCAATTTTATAATAATTTGTACTTGTTAATGTTGATACACTTAATCTCCAGTCGTTAAATGAAGAGTTGCTCCAGCTTTCTTCTA
>JAFTNE010000122.1 GCA_017452035.1 Clostridia bacterium | reverse complement strand
GACGTTGTTACCATTGATGCTCTCAAACAAAAGGGTCTTGTTCCCAAAAAGGAAGATGCAATCAAGGTTTTGGCTCGTGGAACGCTGGACAAAGTGTTGACAGTAGAGGCTGACGCATTTTCACTTGACGCAGTTAAGATGATTGTTCTTGTTGGTGGTACAGCTATCAAAAAGTAACACATTAATACACAAAACTACATAACGTAAAAACAAAAGGAACAGACGTTTTTGTCTGTTCCTTTTTTGTTGCTGTAATATAATTTTTTAATGGTGTTTTATTTTTACAATACGTGTTCGCTCCATTTGTGGTTGTTTTGCGCTAACAACAAACTTGTGTGCGCCACTACACAACAAAAGTATTAGTCATTTTTGCGTCTTTTGCGAACGTACAACGTCAAAAACAATGGCATTGCCTCAAACTCTTGACGGGCTTTTTTGCGAACGTCAGCCTCTTGGCTATACGTCATGCGCGACATCAAATCTACACGTTCCTCAAAAGACAAGTTTCTGCCACGGTCAACACCCAGTATCAAAAACGTTGCCTTTTGGCCGTTGCACGTCAACACCAAGGTATCTCCCTTTTCGATGTAGCGTAGCTCGGGCAAATCGGGCAGTTGAATTGCACGTTTTGTAACCTTGTGGCCAAAAACATCGTAGGCGTTTTTGTTGGGAACAATTTTGAAAAATTGCTCATCCGCCTCTAACGTGAAAGTTTCTGCAAGGTTCTTTTCTACAACAACGGTGCTTTTTGTTGCGCGTTTTTTGGGCATGATGCAGTGTGCTGGGTCGAGTCCAAACATGTACGAGGCGTAATCCATGTAGCCCGTTTCGCCATGTGCCTCAGCCATTATATCAGCAAAGCCACGTTGAGAAAATCTGCGCATTTTGCCATCGTTAAATACGGGCGCACAGTACCAGCTTTCTTGATGGTCCCAGCCGGAAAACAGATAGCCGTTTTTCTTTATTTCATCCACAACAGCCATACGCACTGCCCAGCCACCATCGCCTTCTTTAAAGTCGTAGCAATCGTAGTAAGTCCATCCAACAACTCTAATTTTCATTTTGACGTGCCTCCTCCAATGTTTTTTTTACTATTGTAGCAATTTTTTGTAGATATGTCAAAGGGATGTTCACTTTTGCGTTACGCAAGTTGTTTGTGGTAAATAGGTTTTGGGGAGAAATATCGGTATTGCAAGCCCAATGTATAAATTGCGTCAAACAACAAATGCTAAAAGCAAAAACGCCAGTGGCTTGCCACTGACAAACATGCACTAAAAATTGCATAAATACCAAAGGGAGGAAAAGATGAAACAAAACAAACTGCTTACTGCACTTACAATGGCAATTTTGACACTACTTTGCCTGTTTGCATTGTGTGGATGCGCCAAAAAGACCACAACGGAACAACAACCCACCCCACCAACATGCACACCTTGCGAGTACCCCATAGCTTTCGGCAAAAAGTACTACGCTTTGAGCGCCAATGGTTGCGACAAACTGCAATACTATCAGTTCAACGAGGATGGCACTGCCATCTGCAACATTACCATCAAAGATGACAACGACAAGGACACATTCAAGTCCACTATCAACTTCAAGTGGTTTTACGAGGGCAACGGACAGTTTATCATGCTACACAACGGAACAAAGGTTACATTGGGTAAGCAAGATACAGCCATGGGTTTTGGCCGAGTTATGCACACATCCAAGTGCGCAATATACTGGGACGACAAGTACTACATCTCCGAAGACTGCGTAAACGCCATACCCAACTACGCAAAGCTGTTAACAAACAGCCGTACCTTACCACTATTGCCACGTTAACGGACAGTCGTGGGGGAAAATAATACCAAAACAAAAGGGATACGAACTTTGTCGTATCCCTTGTTTTTATTGTATTTATTTGTACCGTCCTTCCACGTGTAGTATTTGCATTACAATGCATTTACAATGAGCTATCTTCTACCAGGGCCACCCGGACCACCAGGCCTAAAACCTTGGTTTCCTCCACCTTGCATGTTAGTACCAAGGGCTGTGCCAATGTTAGAAAGTGTTGCTGTGTAACTATTTTCGCCCACGGTTATGGTGTAACTTTGCCCCTTGACAAAATTAGATAGACTGATAATTACCGATTGATATCTCTTTGTTGGAGAAAGTTGCAAAAGGGTTTCTCCTTTGGAGTTTTGTACTGTAATTTGCGTGTTAGCCTCAATAACTGACGGAAGTGTCAAGTTGACGTAACATTGAGTTGAGTTGTTGGATGGGTTTTCTACCATGCCAGCAGAGCCTACAGCTACAATGTTGCCACCCGTGACGATAACGCCAGTATCAGCATCAAGCGAGGCATTGCCACTGTTTGTTGGACCATAAATGTGCAATGTTCCACCAGTAATTTTTACGGTGCCATTGCTATCTACACCATCGCCACCAGCATCCACAACAATGTTTCCACCAGTAATCAAAATGTAAAAGGCATAGTTGCCCAGATCGGAGTTTGCCGCATTGATACCATCATCAACTGCTGTCAAATTGTGTGTACCACCAAGCATTTCTACAACAGCACCTTCGACTGCCTCGTAAGACTTGCTAACGGTAATGTTGCCACCAGTAATTTTTGTAAGGTACTCGGCATGCACACCATCATCGCCCGAGGCAATATCGAAAGTTCCACCAGAAATCAAAATATTACCTTTTGATGTAATTGCATCATCGTTTGAGTTGATGTTGAAGTTACAACCGGTAAAAACAAGTCCCGAGTTGAGTTGGTGCGTAGCCGTGTAGGTTACATCGTTGAACTCAATTCCGTCCACCTTGATAGCTTTACCATCGGCGTTGTCGGAGGAAAACTCTGTAACAGTTGCAGGCGCACCACCATTGGTTGTGACCTTGATTGTATCGCTACTGGTATTGGCAATATACAAACAGTTGTTTGCAGAAATTCCATCATCGCCAGCAGTAATATCTAAGCTGGATTTTTCTATATACATATATCCATACTTGATGTCACTAGCATAAATTTTTGCCTCTTCGTCACTTTCTGGTTCTATATCAGTTTTGATACCATCGCCATTGGAGACAATTTTGATGTTGGCATTTTTGACGATGATTTGTTCATCTGCCTTGATGCCAGATTTGTTTGAGCCATCAACTTGAATTGTTGGACCATTGATAACAAGTGATGTTTTTACTTTGAGACCCGTGGTTTCTTCACCAAGACAATTGAGTACGAGTGTTCCCGTACCATTTACCACCAGGTCGCGCTTTTTTGCCTGTATAACTGCGCCATCGCCATCGGCATTGTCGCCAACGCTATCGCTAATAGTGTTTACTGTGCCATCTTTGATGGTCAAAGTTCTTTGTGAAACACTTTCTCCATCGGGCTTTTTAAAGACTATTGCAGCACAGTTTTGTTCGGCTGTGGTGGCAATATTTACGCCACCCAACACCAATTGAACAGCATCCGTTGTGTCATTTACTGTAACTGTTCCATTGAGCGTTCCAGTCAATACAAAAATGCCACCCATTTTAATTTTGAGCTCATTATCTTTGTAAGAATATGCTGTAACTGTGGACAAATCTGCAGTGGCAAGTTCGTCAAGATTGATGTTGTAACAGTTGTCAGCAGAGCTGTCAAAGTCGCCACTGGACGAAGAAGTATCATTTGCAACACTATCCATCAAATATTCGCTGGCAGTGTTATCTGAGTAGTTTGTAATATCCTTGCCAGTGCTACCACCACCCAAATTGTCCCATGGGTCAAAAAACTCAGGACGGCATGCGCATAATACAATCAATACAACTACAAGCAAAATAGGTAACAAAAGTTTATTTTTCTTCATAATATCTCCTGCAAAAATTTAGATAATCTATTTGCATAATCATTTTAACCTATATAATAATAAAGTTCGTTGCCAAAATATTGCTGAAAAATTAAACAAGATTGTAAAAATGTCCAAAATTTGTACAATAAACCAACAGGAATAATACAGCGTTGCGCTACGTCATTTCAAACTGTCCATGTTTTTGAGATAAAAGGTGGCGTGTGGCCCAAGGAATAAAACAAAAGGGATACGAACTTGTCGTATCCCTTGTTTTGTGACTAATGCCCAGCCACCGATTGGCAGGATGCAGGTGATTGCATTTGAACTTTTTGGCAAGAAGATAGATCTTCCACAAAATCATCAAGGTCTATGAGCTCTAATTCTTTTTTGGAAGGTTTTATATTAAAAAATGTAGTCACTATATCATCGGTAACAAATACTTGCCATACTAGATAATCTATAACTTTCTTTTGGTATTCCTTGTCGGTTACATCACCTTCAAGGAATTCTTTTATGAATTCTGCTAGGTCCTCACGAGATAGCTTATAACCTCGCTCTAACTCAAGCTGCGCCTCTTGGTATTTTAGGTCATTGAGTAACACCTCATACTCGGCCATCTTTTTCTCGATTGCATCTCTAAGTAAGTCACTTTTTGCCTTAATAAACGCTGTTGTTTGTTCTTCTATATCCTTTTCAACGTTGGCTATTTTGGTTTGGATTGATTTAAGACTTTGCTCATCAGTTCGAGCATTGTAATATTTCAAAACGTCGTTTAGTGCTTTATCAAGGTTTTCGGGATCGCTCAAGAAATCAACAACAGCTTGCGTTACGGCCTGTTCAATTACATTTTTGACTTCGCGCTTTTTGTCGCATTGTTTCTTGCGCCTGCCTTTGCACATATAGTAGTTGTGTTGTTTTCCTGTACCACTTGTGCCACCATCAGCAACCATTTCAGTACCGCATTTTCCGCAAAACAATTTACCTGTTAATAGATAGGGCTCCCTTGCGGTTGCAACGCCACCCAAAAAGTATCTGTTTTGGCTTAGTTTTTCTTGGACGGTATTGAATAGCTCTTTAGAAATAATGGCAGGATACATATTGTTGCAAGGTCTACCACCGAATTCAAATTCGCCAGTATATTTTGGGTTTACCAAGTACCTATCAAAAGTCTTGCCAGTGAAAGGTTTGTCCTTGAACCTATAACCCATTTTGTTTAGGTCTTCGGCTATTTGCTTCTTGGTAGCGCCCTTAGCATACTGTTCAAAAGCATATCTAATAATAAAAGCCTCTTCTTCGCAGATTACAACCTTCTTAATGAATTTGTTTGGTTTTCCGACAATAGGTTCGTTTTCAATTCTATAGCCATAGATTAAAGTACCACCACAAAACGTTCCATTAGCAACACTTGTATCAAGGCCATCTCTAACACGTTTAGACAGACGCTTGCTATACTTCTCAGCATTCCAATCCAAGAACATCTCATAGAACTCACCACCTTCATCTTCGGCAATAGGTTCCAATGCGGATAGTACTCTTACACCGTATTTTTCCTTGAGCATTTCCTTGTACATAATGCTATCTCTACGATTACGAGCGAATCTGTCAAACATGTACACGATAACGTACTTGAAAGCCCCACTTTGAGCATCCTTTATCATGCGCTGAAAACCAGGGCGAGCATCATTTGTTCCCGTCCTAGCTTTGTCACTATATATGTTTATGGTCTTTAGTCCTTTACCAGTAGCAAACTCCTTGCAAATACGAATTTGAGCTTCGATACTTTGCTCATTTTGACCGTGAGAACTAAATCTTGCGTAAATTACACAGCTTTCCATTGTTGTACTCCTTATCTATTTTGTTCCAAATTGTCTTTGCGAACAAACTGAACTTGCCAGTAGGGCACATTGTCAAGGAAAAAAGACAATGGCTTATGCTTAACGAGGGATAACCATTGTCCCTTTACAATGTAGACTAATGGCGACACCCAACCCAAAGCAAAGACAATTTGCAAAATAGTTTTTAGTAATAAATTAAACAAATAATATCATAGCACATAAGTATGACAGAAGGATGTCAGCTTTTTCAAAATTTAATTTAGAATATTTGTTCTATTTTCGTTGACTTTGCACTTCGTCTATATTATACTATAGTCAGTTTTTAAAAGAGCTCTATCCATAATAGTTTGAAGCCCCGCAAATTGTTATGGTAAGGTTGTTTGAGAAAACTGCTGAAACAATCTGTGGCAAATAACACCTTTCGTAGCTTACTGCGTAATTGGATATCCCCGACCATTGCAATGCAGTTTGCTAAATATCACGAATGTGTTTGTGGGGAAATGGAGGCGCTATGCATGTACAGATTCGTTACCTGTCCTTGTTGTGGCAATAGGATATTTGAGGCACAAAAAGGAAGTAAGTTTAGATTTTCTTGCTGTAAATGTCACACTTTTTCAAAAGGCTCAGTGGATGAAAACGGTGCAATACACGTAATTGAAATTGAGGACACATCAGAAGAAGTCTATTTTAGCAAAGCAAAAAGCAAAGCTCATTAAAAAACAAAATACAACTTAATACATTGAGAACCGGAAGAGAAATAGTCGAATTGCAATGCGCAAATGGGCCTTCCGTCATTCAAAAATTGTTTGTAAAAGTCGTGGCAGGTACAAAGGATACCTCGAAGCGAACCACAAAGGGCTTCAGACAATAGAGTTAAATCACTAAATCTAGTGGTATCTATTGTCGTGGCTCTTTTTTTATGCCCTTTTTCTAACTAGCACTACCCGATAACCGTGAGTTAACTCGCGATTGTCGGGTTTTTCATTTTCATACGGACTTTCCTGGCAATCGCCATCAAAACGATTACCAAAACCAGGAGGTTCATTATGAAAAAAGTAACAACACAAATCCAAGACAAAAATGGCAAGTTCGTAACCATTAGAGCGTATGTAGACGATAAAACGTTAGCCATCTTGAAAACGCTCAGTCCAGAAGAAAGACATCAATATATCGTTGATGAGCATTTTAGCGTGCATTTGAATAACAGGCGAGAAACTGAACGACATATTTCCAGAGATAGCTGTTTAGAAAGTGGCCGAGATTTTGTAGATAAGTCTTTTGATATGGATGCTGACCTTGATAAAAAAGCTATGCTTCAAAAACTGCGTGAAGCTTTGAAAACATTAACTCCATCACAACAATGGCTTGTTAAAGAAGTCTACGTTAAAAGACGCAGTTTGGTGGACATTGCTAAAGAATCTGGGGTGTCACATGTGGCGATAATTCATCGCTTGGAGAAAATTCGTAAAAAATTAAAAAAAGTTTTAATTTAGGGGGTTACATTTTGTCATTTTCGTCGGTTATAGGTGAAGGGTGCAACACTTCTCAATAACAACAAGGAGGAAAAGCGGTGAGTGAAATTTATCAAAAGGTCGCATATATAGGTTTGCGTAAAGAGGATGGCTCCGTTCTTATAGGCATACCCCTTTATATCAAACTGAAAGATGTGCAAGATAAAACGACTTTGAAAAGTCAGGAAGAAATTATCAGTTGCATAACCGAAGAAATGATGAAGAGGTACCAACAACAATTTGGCGAGTTTATACAGAATAAGAGATCCGAACATACGCAGCAAAAGGCACAACAAAAAATAAAAATATGACTTCATTGCGCAAATATATAAATTGGCAATTCACAACTGAATAGACCAAAACAATAAATATGGACCTGCTATCAGTTATCCATCTTTTTCTGCTACGCAAAAATATGGGAATTGGAAGGGAAATCGACTCCACCATTTAATAATACACTTTTGAAAAACCAACTCAAATAAAGTTAGTAAATCGGGCGTTGCTTTTGATAATTTCATTTGTCGGCCAATAGGGCATCAGGTAGTGCACACAAACAAGCCAAGGAAAAATAAAGACAAGGACTAAAATGTGTCGTGAAAAGCGTGTAATGGGAAAAGGCGAAGATGTCGAAAAAAGCGGTTCAGCATCGACATCGCCGCCCATCATTCTTTTCACTATTTTTTCCGCTTTTCTTTTCTTGTTTTGCGTGCCTTGTCTTGGCGACGCGTAGCGGCGCCACTTGTATATAGACAAGGCACGTCTAACTCTCAAATGCCATTTTTGACCACTTTGCCAACCGTATTTATATGCTCCAAAATACCTTTCAATTGCTTTGCTAAACCCCGTTCAAATTAGAGTAGGAAAAGTTGCCGAAAAAATATTTTAAAAAATTTTGCAAAATCGTTCCAAATTCAAGCTTCTTTTGGATAGGGGTAGTGAAGGGATGAGGCGCCAACCCTTCAAAATAACTTGGTTGAGCCAAGTAATCCAATACAAAGGAGGTGATGGTTATGGATTTCAACTTGGTAATTACAGTAGTAGGACTGATGGCTTCGTTGTCTAGTATTGTGTTTGCCTTTCTTGCTTTTAAGCGTAGTGAAAGACAAGACCAAAAGGACGAAGGTAAAAGCCAAGGTCAAATCATGTCGGACATTGGCTACATCAAAGCCTGTGTTGACAGAATGGAAAAGAACCTCAACATCGTTGACGAGCGATATCGCAACATTGCAGAACGTCTTGTCAAAGTAGAAGAAGGTCTTGTTAACATGCAAAATCTTGTAAACCCAAAATAACTAAACAAAGGAGGTAAACACCATGGATTTTACAAGCATCCCCATCATAGTAGTATGCAGCTATTTAGTGGGCGAAATGTACAAGCTTATCTTTCAGCATAAGCCCAATGCATACAAATTTATTCCAGTGGTAACACCCATCGTTGGTGGCATCCTCGGAATTGCAATCTTTCTTACAGCCCCAGAACTACTTGGTGCACAAACAATTTGGAACGCACTACTGCTGGGTATTGTAAGCGGCGCTTCAGCGACTGGAGCAAATCAAATAATCAAAAAAATATTTAATAAAGGAGAAAACAAAAATGACAATTCTTAAAAACAACCACAAAAGTGGTATCAACAAAAACAACATCAAAGTGGCAACTGTTACAGAAGAACAACAAGCGTCAAGGTTTGCAGTTAAATCCGGTTTTCTGCCAATTATCTCTCCCATTTTACCCATTACGGCATCAGTGCAAGTTTACCAAGTAGATATCTACGGAGATATGTACTATCCAGATCATCCCGAATGCAATAGTCTAAACTACATTTTCTGTAAGGTAGATGTTACTGCTGGGGCAAAATTCAAGACCATCTCAAAGGCAATGCTTAAAATCCAAAAGTATGCTGGCAATGAGTCTGGAGAGTTCGGTGTTTATCAAGCAGGCGAAAATGTTATAGCATTCCATGATCATCACACAAACTATCTCAAGACCGTAACACAAAATGACACAACTTATGCCGTTATCGACATCAGCGAATACGTCAAAGAAGGTAAATCCAAGACGTTCTACCTTGCCATTAAGAGTGAAGATGGTAATATTATCAAATTGTACAATACGGCAACAGTTGAAGTTTCTTACATCGAGAACGACGACCTCATTCCTTCTGGCAAACTGGAAAAACAAGTTGGTTCAAAGGGCGGTTATTCCATCAACGCACGTAATGGTAAGTTGCAGTATAGCCAACAAATCTTTGCATCCAAAGGTGGCTTGATGCCTTTTGGTTTATCTCTTTCATACAATGCAAGCAATTGTGATTCTTCTAATCCAAATGACGTAGCTAACAGCATGAAAGGTTGGACTTTCAACTACCAACAATCACTAAAACAATGGCTAAATGACATGCTCTATGTTGACGCAAGCAATGTTGTTCACACTTTCAAACACCCAACAAACAATAATACTGTTTGGTACGATGCTACAGGTAAAAACGGTATGGTACTTGTTGCAACCGACACCGGCTATACAATGAGCGATGGCAAAACAGCAACACTCAAATTCGACGCTTCCAAACGCCTTGTGTCCGTTGAACAAAAACTTAGTTCCAGCAAAACAATTGCAACCGCTATTGAGTATGCGTCCGATGGCAAAATTTCCAAAGTAACAGACGGCCTTGGCGATGTGTATAACTTCACTTGGACAGACACTCTTATTCAAGTTAAAAAAGAGATCGCCGCTGATGACGCTGTTACAGAAACCCTTCTCGCAGAAATTACTCTCGCTGATGAGCGTGTTATGCAAGTAAAATACTGTTTGTCTGGCGACACAGTGCATTTTGCATATGACTCCAACAGCCAACTCATTTCTGTTTTGGATAGCGCATCCCATCAAAAAGCACTATTCGAATACAATGCAGTAGGTGCAATCTCCGCTGTCAAAAACCATGTACGTAATGTTGACGATGAAGGCCAGGTTACTGACGTTGCAACAGATAGCAACCACTTCAAATACAAGTTGCTACAAACACGCATTGCAAGTTGTCGCAACTCCGACTACAAGGCCAATGCCTATTGCACAATGGCATACTTGTTTGCCGAAGACGGCGAACTGCTTACAACAGCAGAAGTCAAGGATAGCGCACTGCAACCATTGAGATTTCGCACTAAATTGGACTTTGAAAAATCCTCTTCTACCATCCCAGATAAACTTTTGGCGCAAGCCCTGTTTAGTGGTGAAGAAACCACTCAAACAACAGCAGGTGTTTCCAGTGACACCTTTGTGGTAGATACTTCCAACCAAGTTTTCAATACCTATCTGTTTAGTGCATCTGCCTGCATTTCCTCCAACAACTACGTTGCAGACGACAACCAAAAAATGCTTGTCCAAATTGTAGAAGGAAGTCAAATCCTCGGTTCTGCACTGTTTGACCCAAGCAAGCGCGAGACCGAATCGGTATGTGGCACAATAACCCTTTCTCCGGGAGCGCACACTTTGCAAGCCAAATTGGTTCTTTCTAACCTAACGGCACTGGTCGACTTTGGTCACGTCAAACTCTACGCAACAAAAAATGGCACACAAAAGCAATACGTCAATGCGCCAGCAAGCAACAACACAGCAACCGAACATGATGGCACAAACCAAACAACTTGGTACCAACACGACCACTGCAGTTTGTTGCAAGATGATGTCGTACTGGCAGAAAACGTAATCTTCAACGCCAAAGACTACGCACTTACACTCATCAGCAGACTGCAAAACCCAACTTCCTTCAACGTTTGGTACAACGATGGCAAAAATATGCTTTACCAGGTAAGCAATGTTTCTTTGGAGTGGCCTAATGGTGGGTCACAAACATTAGAAAATCTAAAAGTCTGCACACTATCATCTACCCTTGGTAAAACCCTGTTCCAGTACGTTGCTCCACACTCTGTTTACCTGTACCAAAAAAGACTAGTAACAACCGTTTCAACTGGCAATGCTCTAAGTGGTACTGTCTCCGAAGAGTGTATAAACAGCGACTTCCAAAAGTCTAAAACTGTTGACGAACATGGCATCACCACAAATTACACTCACAATGCATATGGTTCCGTCATTAAGGTAAAAACTACGTCCCCCACGGTGGGAACACTAAACATCGAACAAAACTCCACCTACAATGACAAACAACTTACAGCATCTTCTGTTGAAAGACGTTATCTTGACGACTATACTCAAAGCTTTGTGTATGGTGACTACTACCAACTCACACAAGACACACAACCAAACGGTCTCGTTACACAGCTTGCCTACTCCCCAGACAAAGATAAGCTTACAAGTATTTTTGCAACAGTTGACGAGGCGACATCTCAAAACGACATCTCTTACGATGGTGACCTTGTGGACACTCTAAGCGACACTCGCACAGCCGTAGACTTTGCTTACGACGAAAGACACAATATCTCTCAAGTAAAAATTGCCAACGAAGTAGTACTTGAAAAACAAATTACCTACAACTCAAATGGTACAACCCAAAGTGTTACTACCTACGGCAACGGTCAAGTAATAAAGAAGTACTACGACAAGTTTGACCGACTCATCAAGGTAAGTGATGTGACAGACACCGAAACTGTGCTTGTTCAGTACATCTACAACGATACGGAAATTGACTCTGAAAATTTCGACCCAGCGACCTTCTCTCCAACAGTCAGTGCAAACAGTCCTTTGAGAGTTGTAGTAGACCATTCTGCTAACACTACTACTTGGTACACTTACGACCAGTTTGGCCAAGTCAAAAAGGTGCAAAACAATAAAATTACAACAACACAAACACTCGACGAATTCAACCGTGTAAATATTGTTGCGCATAGCTTTGGCGGCAACTTTGCAACCAGCTACACCTATGCAAGTCCAACGGACGATACTTTGGTGGCAGAGTCCACCGGTGGCGAAATTCCTATTCCAATTTCCACAACGTATGCTCAAGATGGCTTGCAACGTCCAACTGAAACAACCGTTATGCATGGGGACTTTGGTTACAAGCAAGCTTTTGAATACATCCCCAGACAAACAAGAACTTGGGTGCCCACTGATGGGTTTATTCCAATCATTCGCTCTGAATCTGTTGATACAAATGTAATCAAACCACCCATAGGCGAGGGTTACTGGAGAACTGACAATGTTGGCACAACACAGTACGTATCTACCTTCAAGGAGTACGCCATGTCAGGATCAACTGAAACCCTTGTTAGAACTGATGCTATTGAGTACGATG
>JAFTNE010000121.1 GCA_017452035.1 Clostridia bacterium | reverse complement strand
TACATCGCTGACCTCGATGGTACAACTGGAACATACGTTTACACACAATGCAATGGATCCGACTTTGCATGGTTAGACAAGTTTGATGGCAAAGTGTGCGAAGTTTACTACACAGCTTTGAATGCAAAATCTACAGCATCTGGTTGTGTATGGCGTTTGATTCCCGTTGCCGTAAGCGAAATTGAAAACTTCAGTTACCCAGCAAGTGACGTTCCAGCATTTGCAATTGAATACGCCGTAAAAGACTTGTTCAAGAGTGGTGTGTTTGGTGCAGACCCAGCAATTGAGTTGCCAAACAGCTACGTTAACGAGATTATTGGCGCAGACAACGTAACAATCTCTTACAGTTCAAGCAACAATGCAGTTGCAACACTTACCGTTGGTCAAGACAATACCACACTTAACCTTGTAGGTGAAGGCACAAGCACAATTACAATCACTGAAACGTTTGGAAGTCACTCCAAAACGCAAACAGTTGATGTAACACTTGACCCAACAGCAGAGATTGAAACGCCAACTGTGGCAGAAATTATTGCCACAGCCGATGGCACCGAAGTTACACTGCGTGGTGTTGTTATGTCATCTTTGGTTAACCAAACAGGTTTCTACATCAGTGATAGCACAGGTATGATTGCAGTAAAAGTTACTGTTGATGCTGACGAAGTTAAGGAACTAAAGCCAGGTCACGAAGTAGTTGTAAAAGGAACAAAAAAGCACATTACAAAGAATAAACCAATTGCTGGCCAATGTGTAATTGATGGTGCAGAAATCATTGCCAACTACTATGGTGAGCACGAGTATGCCACAAGTTACTTTATTACAGACAAGACAATCGGCGACCTAAGTGAGTTCAAGGATACTGATGACTACACAACCAATGTTTATGTAGTTAGAGCAAAAATATTGGTAGAAAAAACACAATGGGCCACAAACATCATCTTGCAAGATGTTAATAGTGACAAAACATTGATGATGTATTCTGGTGGAGCAAAACAATATGAATGGCTTACTGCTTTTGAGGGCCAAACCCTGACGGTTGAAGTTGCAATGTGCAACTGGAATGCAAAAGGTTACAAAGGTTGTGTAATTTCCGTAACCGATTCACAAGGCAACAAAATTGTCAACACTTTGAATTTTGGTGAATAAGATAAACTATAATCTAAAAGACCTGTCAATTTGACAGGTCTTTTCTTATACAAAAAACCATCTCGTTTGAGATGGTTTTTTGTTACTTGCTATTTAATTATTCTTTTGTAAATCTTGGTTTAGCAGAGTAGGTTGTGTGCAACAACTTGTGAGCTTTGCCACTGTTTGGCTTGCCGAAGAACTCTTCGTAAATCTTCAAAACGGATGCGTTTGTATGGCTTGTACGGTTTGCCATAGCTTTGTCGCCCTTGTAAAGTACGCTTGCACGCTTTGTAATCAAGGTAGCTTTGTCGCTGTTGTAGTCAATGTTGATAGGTTGACCACCACCGTTTACACAGCCACCACGGCATGTCATCACTTCGATGAAGTGGTAATCTGCCTTGCCAGCACGAATTTGTTCGCAAATTTCTTGGGCTTGTCTAATGCCGTTTACAACTGCAACTTTAACAGCTACGCCGTTGATGTTGTATGTTGCCTTTTTGATCATCTTGGAGCCACGAACTTGCTTAAATTCGATATCTGCACTTGGGTCGCCACCAAGCATTTCAGCAGCAGTTCTAAGAGCAGCTTCCATAACGCCACCTGTTGCACCAAACAACAATGCTGCGCCTGTGTATTCGCCAAATGGGCTGTCCATAACTTCGTCTGGAAGGTTGTTGAAGTCCAAGCTGTTTGTCTTGATAAGACGAGCAAGCTCACGTGTTGTCAAAACTGCGTCAACGTCAACGATACCATCAGTAAAGGTACGAAGTTTTTCTCCCTTCTTTGCTGTACATGGCATGATGGATACAACGTAAACGTCCTTTGGATCGATGCCTTGTTGTTTTGCATAAACGTGCTTGATCATTGCGCCAAACATGTTTTGTGGAGATTTACAGCTGGAAAGGTGAGCAAGAAGGTCGGGGTAGTTGTGTTCAATGTAGTTGATCCAACCTGGGCAACAACTTGTAAACATTGGAAGTTGTCCACCGTTTTGGATACGACCAATAAGCTCGGTTGCCTCTTCCATAATTGTAAAGTCTGCAGCGCAGTTTACGTCAAACACTCTGTCAAATCCACAAAGGTGAAGAGCTCTCACCATCTTGCCTTCTACGTTTGTGCCAACTGGGTTGCCAAATTCTTCGCCAAGAGCAGCGCGAACAGATGGTGCAGAGCCAACGATAACGTGCTTTTTGGGGTTAGCAAGGGCTTCCTTAACGCGAGTAAGTTCGTCCTTTTCTACCAATGCGCCAGTAGGGCAAACTGTGATACATTGACCACAACCAATACATGGAGTGTTAGCCAGGTGCATGTCAAATGCAGTACCAATGTGAGTAGCAAAACCACGTTCGTTTGCGCCAATAACGCCAATGTTTTGTGTCTTGTTGCAAACAGCAACACATCTACGGCAAAGGATGCACTTTGTGTTGTCACGGATGAGGTACTCTGTGGAAGTATCTTGTGGTTCTTCGTTCATTTGACCAGCAAATGCGTGGCAGTCACAGTTGTATTCGTAGCTAAGTCTTTGCAATTCGCAGTTAGTGTTGCGATCGCAAGAGAGACAGTCTTTTCTGTGGGTGGAAAGGATAAGTTCCAAAGTGGTTTTGCGAGATTCCAAAACCTTTTGGCTGTTTGTAAACACTTCCATACCTTCGGATACTGGGTAAACACAGCTTGCAACAAGGTTGCGCATACCCTTTACTTCTACAACGCAAATACGGCATGCGCCAATTTCGTTGATTTTCTTGAGGTAGCAAAGTGTAGGAATTTTGATACCAATGCTTTTTGCAGCTTCGAGAATTGTTGTGCCGGCTTCTACTTGAACTGGCATATTGTTAATTTTTAGGTTAATCATTTTTTACCACCTTCCTTGTAGATAGCTTTAAATTTACATCTAGATTCGCAAGCGCCACATTTTACGCACAAATCGTTGTCGATAACGTGTGGTTGCTTAACTGTTCCACGGATAGCGTTAGCAGGGCAGTTGCGAGCGCAAAGTGTACAACCAACACACTTGGTTGGGTCAATTTTGTATCTAATCAAAGATTTGCATACGCCAGCAGGACAAATCTTGTCTCTTACGTGCGCTACGTACTCATCACGGAAGTACTTCAATGTGGATAGTACTGGGTTTGGAGCAGATTGTCCAAGACCACAAAGGGAGTTTTCTTTGATGTAGTAGCAAAGTTGTTCCATCTTGTCGAGGTCTTCCATTGTAGCCTTACCATCGGTAACTTTGCAAAGCATTTCGTACAAACGCTTTGTACCAATACGGCAAGCAGTACATTTACCACAAGATTCGTCTACGGTAAACTCAAGGAAGAACTTTGCAATGTCTACCATACATTTTTCTTCGTCCATAACAATGAGACCACCAGAACCCATCATGGAGCCAATGCTAAGAAGACTTTCGTATTCAATGGGGATGTCAATGAGTTCAGCAGGGATACAACCACCACTTGGACCACCAGTTTGAGCAGCCTTGAACTTTTTGCCATTGGGGATGCCACCACCGATATCTTCGATAACTTGACGAAGTGGTGTACCCATTGGGATTTCTACAAGACCAGTGTTGTTGATTTTGCCACCAAGAGCAAATACCTTTATACCCTTAGATTTTTCTGTACCCATTTGAGCAAACCAGTCAGCGCCCTTCAAAATGATTTGAGCAATGTTTGCGTACGTTTCTACGTTGTTCAAAAGGGTTGGCTTGCCAAACAAACCTTTTACAGCAGGGAATGGAGGACGAGGTCTTGGTTCACCACGGTGACCTTCGATACTTGTCATAAGAGCTGTTTCTTCACCACAAACAAATGCGCCAGCGCCAAGACGGATGTCGATATCAAAGTTGAAACCTGTTCCCAAAATATTTTTACCAAGTAGGCCGTATTCACGAGCTTGACCAATAGCTACACGCAAGCGTTCAACGGCGATGGGGTACTCTGCACGGATGTAGATGTAACCTTGTTGTGCGCCAACAGCGTAACCAGCAATGGTCATTGCTTCAAGTACGGCGTGTGGGTCACCTTCCAATACCGAACGGTCCATAAACGCGCCTGGGTCGCCTTCGTCAGCGTTGCAGGCAACGTATTTGATGTCGCCAGGAGCATCCTTTGTAAATTGCCATTTGCGTCCTGTGGGGAAACCTGCGCCACCACGACCACGTAGGCCCGACTTCAACAATTCGTCAATAACGCCTTGGGGTGTCATTTCTGTCAAAGCCTTGATGAGTGCTTGGTAACCATCGTAAGCGATGTATTCGTCAATATTTTCGGGGTTAATAACACCACAGTTACGCAATGCAACACGTGTTTGCTTTTTGTAGAAGTTTGTCTCGGACAAAGCTTTGAGCTTGTTTGGCTCGTCCTCTTCGTCTTTGTGGAGCAAACGCTCTACAATACGTCCCTTTACAAGATGCTCACTTACAAGTTCCTCTACGTCTTCAATTTTAACGTGAGAGTAGAAAGCACCTTCGGGGTAGATGATAACTACTGGACCAGCAGCGCAAAGGCCAAAACAGCCAGTTTGTACTACTTGAACGTCCTTTTCCAGTCCGCAAGCTTGAATTTGTCTGTTGAATTGTTTGATAATTTCTTCACTGCGGTTAGAGTGGCAACCTGTACCACCACAAACTAAAACGTGACTTCTAAACATTTTTTATTTACTCCTCGTTGTTAATGAGATATTGTGTACAAATATTTCCACCGACAATGTGTCTATCGATGATTTCTTTTGCTTTTGCAGGTGTTACACGGCAGTATGTAACCTTTTCTTTGCCGGGTTCAAGCACTTCTACGATAGGTTCGAGTGTGCACATTCCCAAACAACCTGTGCGAACGACCTTTACGTTTTTGAGTTGGCGATTTGCAACCTCGTCCATAAGTGTGTTGAACACAGGGCGAGCACCAGCAGAAATACCACAAGTAGCCATACCAACGATAACGCGAATTTCGTCGCTTGTGTCTTTGTCACGTACAACAATTTGTGACTTCATTTTGTCTCTTATTGCTTGGATATCAGCAATGGTTTTCATAACAGCATTCCTCCGTTTATTGTATTCATGTTTTCATTTATCAATTGTTTTACAAATTGCAGTATTTCGGGAGTGTCCAGTGGAATTCCCTCCAACTGTTGTTGTAGTTCCAGCGTATCAAAGCAAAAACTTTGACCGTTTGCATAGTATGTAAATACAATGCGAGTATCGTTCAGTTCGGTGAGCAGTGTCATTATTGTTTCGCCCACGTCCCCAAGAGGTGGCCTGTCGATATGATCCACTGCAAAGGTTGTTGTAACAGTGGTGCCCACTCCAACGGTACTTTGTATTTCAAAACTTCCCCCAGACATTTCAGCCTCCATTTTGATGAGGGGTATGCCCAGTCCCACACTGCGAGTGGTTCGAGTAGTGGTGTAGGGGTCGGTTACTTTTGCCAAAAATTCTTTGGACATCCCACAACCGTTGTCCTTGATAACAATGGTAAGTAGGTTGCCAACCACAGTAACGTCAATTTCCACCAAAGTGGCTTTGGCCTTTAGGGAGTTTTCGGTGATGTCAAGTATGTTTAAGGATAGCTCTCTCACGTTTCACCTCAACGCTTGCAGTATGCCCCTTGCCGAAAGCTCTGCAACCTCTAACTGGCCTTGGGCTTTGCCAATATCTTCCAGGACGTGCGCATCACTGTTTGTGATAACCTTTCTTCCTTGACAGTACACACAAATGCTGTCAGTTGCAGTGGGGGATATTTCCACAACGGAAAAGTCCTCCGTCACAGTACCAAGTATTGCAACCATGCCGTTTTCCTCACGGTCAATG
>JAFTNE010000120.1 GCA_017452035.1 Clostridia bacterium | reverse complement strand
CTGGCAGGACGAAGGACTTGTGGAATTTTTGACCTATTTGTATCTTGATGAAAGTGGCATACAACCCCTTTCGCAAAACATCCTTGCCAACACAAAGACCTACACTACCTACGTTGACGTACTGAACCACTTCTACACTGATGTGGAACGCAATTTTAGACCCATTTACAACTACAAAAATGATGGCGAATACGTCATCATAACCTACGTTAAGGGCAGTTTACTATTCAATACCCTGTACGAAAGCTTGGGTGCGCAAAAGTTTTGGAAGTGCCTTGCAGACTACTACCAAACTGCGCAGTTTACCATTGCCCAGCCGAACACAATGAGTGCCTGTTTTGCGCACGTTGGTGGAAGTCCCGTTGCAAACATCTTTACAACCTTTGCAGAAGGTCGAGAAATTATTGGCGAAATGACAGACTAATATTATTACAAAAATGGGAGGGTAAGCGTCCTCCCATTTTATATTCAAAAAACTTATTGAAATAAAATACCACGCTTGTGAGGAGTTGTGTGCATTTGAGGGACTTATACTCTTGACGGATACTGCATGGTTGCCATTGTTGATGTTATCTAACGGGCGTTATTTATGATGTTGAGCTGGCGCTATCAATAATGTTACAAAATAGTCATTGCGCAAATACTAATACGAGTGTGCCGTTATAGGGCATTATAATATGGATACTGGTTGCAAATGTGCTATCACAACTGCATTATAATAATGATGTTTATCAAGTTATATATATTATATATAAATATAGCACAGGTAAATTTGGGATAATATTCCCCAATGATACTGGTGCAAAACAAGTAGCCCCCGAATAGCTTAAACTATATGTTATTGATGATTTCTCGCCTGTTTTTGGCATGGTACAAGCTAAATATTTGACAGCACCAGTGCAATTTGTTATAATAGGGCCACTCAATTTGTACAAAGGAGGCAATCATGGCAATAGGCGAGCATAAAAACAAATCTCCATATCATGGTGTGGGAATAGCTTGCTTTTTTATGATTGCCATCCCTGTTGTGATGTACATCATAATACGTTCGTTGCTTTTTGAGCTACAACCAACAATGGGCAAAGAAGTTAACGAAATGTCAGCAAGAGTGCTTGGTCTTGGTATTGGTGTGGTTTTTCACTTAGGTTGCATTATTGCCGGGGTGCTAAAAGACAGTTTTAAAATAGTCGTAAATCGCGTAGTAGATTTTTTTGACAACTTGAAGTTCTCTTTTAAACTTGCGTGGAAATGCTACGTTGACCAGTTGCGTGATGGGGGCATTGCATTTTGGATAATGTTTGGCATCATGGTTGTAAACTTTTGCGTATTTTGTTCGGCATTGAAATATGCCATAGTTAATTTTTTATAACAAATACTTATGTTATTTTTCACCCCTTAGGATTAGCCTAAGGGGTGTTTTTATATTCAAAATCAATTTAGCCCAACGCGAAGTTTTAGTAAGTAGAATTAGAAATTAATAAAAAACACTAAATTGTAATTAGAAATAATAAAAACACTAAATTGTAAGACAAAGTTGTGCAAAATAGCCCATTATTAGATTGCACAAATGCTGACGAACTGCAACGTGGTTTTGAAATGCCCTCTTCAATTTTTGCAAGGATACGTTGTATCCAATCCTTTCAAAAAGTCTTGAAAAGGGCTGTTTTTTGTGGTATAATGTTAGCATAAAGGGGTGAAAATTATGCGCATTTTTATTGCATTGGAAATTCCACAACGTACAAAGGACAACTTGGCAAGGTCGGCTGAACAATTCAGGCATTTTTCAACGGCTGGCAACTTTGTTGATACACAAAACTACCACATTACTTTGCACTTTTTGGGCGAAGTTGCCGAAAGCGACCTGATGTACGTACAAAACGCCATGGATGGCGTAAAAAATATGCCAGCACCAAGGCTGTCGTTGCTTCAATTTGTAACAATGCGTGGTAGTGATGCCACAGCGGCGCGACTACGTAACTGCCCACAACTGACGGAGCTACACGACCAATTGGGAGAAAAATTGGAGCGCAACGGCTTTACGGTTGAACACCGTGCATATCGCCCACACATCACCATTTGTCGTAAGGCAAAGTTTACCCTTCCATTTACCGAAGTTACCAAAAACGTAGACGTTTTCAATGCGCCATTTGTTGCATCACAAGTGGTACTCTACCAAAGCACGTTGACAAAAGATGGCCCCATCTACACCCCACTGTACACGGTAACACTACCTGAAAGCTAAATTGCAAATTGCATCTAAACATAAACTCCCAAAATATACAAAAAGGACGATTTTTATCGTCCTTTTTTGCTACGACTTTTGCTATGATTGTACCCGGCTATCACTGTGTATACTGATAACGACACGTTAAAATTTATCCCATATCATCTATATAACAAAGGGGTAAAATTGACATTGCGTATTGATATAATCTCCACTGATAATTGAAAAAATTCCAAAAAGCTCTTGAAAAAATGCAATTTTTATGCAATAATTTACGGTAGTTTTACATTGTTTGTATAAGATGGGTAGAAACGAGGGGAAGGTTTTCCATCGAAAAGTAAAAAATTAATAAAGAGAGGAAATACACAATTATGAAAAAACTTACATCTGTACTTATCGTTTTGGTTTTGGTTGTTGGCGCATTGTGTGCATTTGCCGCTTGCGATACACCACAAGACAAAGACAAACCAGCAACAGTTATGAACGTTGCTTTGAACCCCGAAGTTGAGTTTGTGCTTGACGGCAATGGAAAGGTTGTTTCCGTAAACGCCCTCAACGAAGATGGCAACTTGATTATCACTGCAACTGTATTCGAAGGTAAAACTGGCGAAGAGGCTGCAAAATTGTTTGTAGAAATTGCTCACGAAATGGGATTTTTGGTAAGTGGTAACGCAGGAATTGAAAACAACGACCTGTCCATCCAAATTTCCGGTGACACAAGCGACATCAACAAGTTGTACAATGACGTAAAGGCAGAGGTTGAATCGTACTTTACAGAAGAAAACATCCAAGCAAAGGTTGCCCAAGTAGAGGCTATTACTCGTGAAGAAATTGAAAAGCTTGTTGCGCAAGCTCAACCATACATTGAACAAGCTAAACTTGAAGCACTTTCCAACATGGAACTTTTGGAACAACTTTACGAATCTCGTAAAGAAACTTGCGAAATGTACTCTCAAGAGCTCAAAAACGCTTACTACAATGCAAAAGCTGCCGCTATGGACACAGCAAAAATCCAAGCATTGAAAACACAAATGGGGGAAAAGTTTGACGCTAACCTTCAAAAATTGTTCGACACTTACACAAAGGCTTTGGACGACATTGAAGCTAAACGTATCGAGTACCTTGTTGCTCCAGAAAGCACCTACCAAACAAAACTTGCAGAGTTCCGTGCGAAGAAACTGGAATTGTTGCAAAAACGTCAAGAGTTGGCAGAAATGGATTCTTCCAGCCTTGAATTTACCATCAAACTTACAGCTCTAAACACATTGGAAACTGCTGTTCAACTTGCAGAAACAATGCTTATCCAAGCCGGTAACGCCGCAAACGCTTCATTGGATTTGCTGAAATCTGCCGTTACATCTGGATACAACGCAATTGTTAGCGCAATCGAAAGCGCACAAGTAAAAATTGCTGACCACATGGATGCTATCATGCAAGCACAAGAGGAAGAAGTTCCCAAATTTGCAGCAGAGTTTGAATCTAACTACGCAAGCGCTGTAGAACAAGCAAAAGCTGACTGGGAAGCTATGAAAAACTCCCTTAAACCAACAGAAGAACCACAAAAATAAGCAAAATCATTTTTGTAAAACTCCCCATAAACAAAAAGACCGAGATTGATTTCTCGGTCTTTTTTATTACTTTATTGTGTTTGTTGCTAAATGCGCTAACCATCAGCCAACGTTTTTGCTTTTGCACTATTTTGCTGTGCTAAACTTTTGGTCTTCGACGTCTACTACATAGCTAACGTTGTCCACTGCAAACATCATGTTGGCAAGTGTCTTTTTGTCTACGTTGATGCGCTCTTCAAATATCAGCCATCTGCCATCCGTTGCATCAGTGCTTGGAACTGCCAAAATAATAGCAACGTAGGTGCAAACTTTCAGTTCGCTTGATAACTCATCATAGGCAACCTTTTCGCCATCTACTGTAACGTTTACAATGCCATCAGTGTGAGACAAAGTGTAGTGCTTGCCAGTAAATGCTTTGAGGTAGTTTGTTGCACTGTTCAAAATTGCATTGATTTTGTCCTTGATGAGCAGACCAATCAAGGAGTTTTGCTCGATAGTTTTGCTCAAACTTGCAAGAGTGCGAACCTCTGCTGCTGCCGCAGTTGCCTTGATGCGAGCACTGCTTGCTGCAACGTACACTTCCATTTGCTTGTTGCGAAGTTCTTCCAGTTGACTTTGACGTTTTTGCAAAATTGCAATGTCGTTTTGTTTTTGCTCTACTTGCGCGCTTGTTACAACGTCTGTTGGTTTGTCCTTCAAAATGGAGTACAAGTTGTCAATTTTTTCCAACAGGGATGTTTTTGCTGTGTCGTATTCGGCAATCAAACGGCGAATATCGTCATATCTGCTGTCATCATCAATGGCAACAACCTTGTCAATTTCCAATCCTTTTAGGTTAAGTTCAAGTTGCAACTCTTGGTACAGCTCGGCATACTCAGTATTCTTTGTATCATACAGCCACTGAGCTTTTTCCAGCTCGATACGCTTTTTGAATAGGTCTTTTTCCAAAGTTTGTTTTGCCTCGGTGAGCATTTGTTTTTCGCTCTCTACGTCACCCAGTTCGTAACGGAAGTTGGAAATTGCCTTTTCAATATCCTCGCCACCAGCTTGACGTTTTGCTCTGTCGTTCGCCTCGGCAATTTGTTGTTCATTTACCCTAATTGTACGTGTGATTTCAGCAATGTCAGCTCTTACGTCCGTTAGGCGTGACTCAATTGTTTCCATTTGACGTGTTACAGCCTTGTATTGCTCATACGCGGCAGAAAGTCTGCCACTGATATCGGTAAGTTCGTCCTTGATTTTGTCGTTTGTGGAAACAAGCATATCAACAGACGTTTTGGAGTCATCCAATTGCGCTTGGGTTTCTTGTAGGTATGCCAAACGAGATTTGAGAGATGCAAGTTTGCCCTTTAGCGCCTCGGTATAGCGTTTTAGTTCAGCAAGCTCTGTTTCGCTACGAACGGCATCTTGTTGTACGTCAAGTAGGTACTTTGTACCATTGTTGGAGTTGAGCGCCTTGATGTAGTTGAAGGCAACTTCCGTTGTATTTTGTGTAACAATTTCGTTGTAACGGTTGATGATGTTTGTCTTTTCTTTGAGCAAAGTCGCCATTTCGGCAGAGTTAATTTCGATATGGCGTTTGATTTCCTTGATGGAACCTTCCAATTGGTATGCTCTTTCGTACAACAAATCACGATCCATGCTCAATGCGTGGATTTCTTGATCAAGTTGGTCAATTTCTGCATCATGGAAACTTACCGTTACGGCAAACACACTGCTTGCGTCATCCGAATAAACCTTTTGGCTGTTGAGGAACACTTCGCGCTTGAACTCCTCTTGCTTACGTAGCATTGCCTTTTCGCGTTGACCTTCCAGGTTAGACTTGGCTTGCTCCAACTGCATAATACGGAATTTGTAGTCTTCAATTGCGCGTTGCAAATTGCGAAGTTTTTCTTGCAAGGATTGGTTGATAGCCTCCAACTTGCCATACTTTGCCTCCAACACTTGCAAAATTGTATCTTTTGCCTTGATAGGTGTTACGGCAACGTCAATTTCTGCAACGGAACGGAAACGCTTTACTTGTGTTACAAGCATGCTTTCGCGCTCGGCAATTTGGCTTTCCTTTACGGCAATTTCCCCTTGAAGTTTTTCAATTTGCGCAGTAACTTCGTCAATTTTTACATCAACACGTACCGTTTCTAACAATTCGCCAACGGACTTTGCAGGAATGTCAAAGCTGTCCAAGCCTTGTTTGATTTCGGCAATGTTGCCTTCGATTGTGTGCAGTCTGTTTGCGCAAATGGTCTTTTCGCCCAACAAACGCTGTTGCTTTTCGTTCAAGGAAAGCAATTGCTCGTTAAGGGATTTGTTTTTTTCGTACAAAGATGCAATGTATTGCAACTCGGTGTTGATTGCCTCAATACGAGCGCGTCTGTCTTGAACAACGTTGAACTGGTTTTGTTTTTCGTTTAGTTGTTCAACAACGTGATCAAGCTCAGATTGCAAGCTTTCGATATCCAAAGTGATTTGGTAGCGAAGTTTTTCGTTTTCCTTGCGTTGATCGGAAATAACGTTAAGTGTGCGAATTTTGGGCAAAAATGCCAACGATTGATCGCGAAGTTGCAACTGGTCGCGCATGAGGTTGATTTCCTCTTGGCGAGCAACAAGTTGGTTGTACTTTTGTTGAGTAACTTCCAGTTCGCGAGCGATATCTTGGTTGAAAGCAGAAACAACCTGCTTTGCCTTGAGTTCGCCAAGCTCTGCAGTTGCAAGGGCAATTTGTTGAGAAACTTGTGCAAGTTGCTCGTTGATTTGGTCAATTTGCTCGGTAGTTACAGCTTGTTGAGTGCCACTGTACTCGCGCACTTTGGACATTGCCTTTTGTTGCAACGCCTTGGCTTGGGCAGAGGATTCTTCCACGCTTTGTTGAACGTCAGCAAGCATCTTGATTTGGTCAAAGGTAAACAAATTTCCATGGAAGTTGTCTACGGCAATGTTGTTTACGTAGTCCACGCGAAGGATATCAATAAGTTGTTCGTTCAAAATTTGTTCAACGTAGGCAAGTGCTTTTGTGCGCGCAACAACCTGCCAGCGACCGTCAACCTTCTTTTTTAGGACAGTTCTGGTTGTGCCATCCTCGTTGTGGAGGCGAGAAAGAGAAAACTCCTCTTCGCCGGCAAAAAACTCTACTTCTACATCCTTGACGTTTTCCGATTGCTCTCTAAAACAAAATTCCAAGTAGGAGTTGAGTTTGCCACCACGGGTGGTATCGATTGCTTTGCCTTCGGTAGCAGTACCAAAGGTGAAAACCTGTTTGTCGCCTTGTGGGTCTGTTGCGATAACTTTGCAAATTTTCATACTTACCTCGCTAATTTTGACATAACTTTTGCAAATTTGTTGTAAAGGTTAGTTTTTTGTGTTACAATAGCAACACAAACTTTTTAATGCGAATACTTGTGTGGAAAAATATGGCCTCGTGTACCATATAATATCTAAAATATTCTATCACCTTGTATTATAACTCATAATTTTGAAATAATCAAGACTTTACAAATAAAAGAGGTAAACAAATGGCATTTTGCGACAAAGAAAAACAACTGATTGACAGTGGTTATACGTGCATTGACAACAAGTTTATACTCAACTACCTTGCTGATGCACCAGACGTGCGCAGTGCTGTGTATTTGATGGGCCTAACGTTGTGCGAAAGCAGTGGTGACGATAACTCTCGCGCTACCATTGCGCAAAAGTTGGGCATCTCCGAAGAGGACGTGATGTCTGCCTACTACTACTGGCAAGAGTTGGGGCTTGTTCACATCACGGGAGAAACTCCTCCACGAGTAATTTACCTCAACGTGGACAAATCCACCAGCGCACTCAAAAAGATAAAGCCGGGCAAGTACACCAAGTTCAGCCAAGAGATGCAACGCATCATCGAAGGCAGAATGCTTACAGTAAACGAGTACAACGAGTACTACATGTTTTTGGAAGATACCACCTTTGAGCCAGAGGCTTTGCTTGCCGTTGCAAAGTACTGTGTTGAATTGAAGGGTAACAACATCAACTACCACTACATTTTGACGGTAGCGCGCAACCAATTGACAAGGGGAGCAACAACACTACTTGCCGTACAAGACAACTTGAACAGTCAACAAAAATATGATGATGACTTGAAATTGGTATTCAAAGCGCTTGGTACAAATCGCAAAATTGACCATGACGATCGCGAACTGTACGAAAAGTGGACAAAAGAGTTTGGTTTTACCTTGGAAACGGTTATCGCCGTTGCAAAAAAGTGTAAAAAGGGTGGCATGACTGCGCTGGACGGAAGACTTTGCGAATACTACAAAAAGGGTGCGCTTTCCGTTGTGGAAATTGACAACTACGACAAGGAAAAAACTCAACTGTACAACCTTGCGCGCGACATAAACAAATGTATTGGCGTGTACTACCAAAGTTTGGATGCTATTGTAGACGAATACGTTACCAACTGGGTGCGCAAAGGCTTTGACGAACAAACGCTAATTGCCATTGCCAAGTACTGTTTTAGAAGTGGTATTCGCACTTTGGCAGGCCTTGCAAGCATCATCGAAAAACTGTACAAAAACGGTGTTACAACGCTGACAAGCTTGGAGCAATACCTTGCGCAAGTATCTGCCAAGGACGAAAACATCCTTGCAATTTTGAAAACTGCTGGTCTTGACAGACGCGTTACCAACAACGACAGGGCGTTGTATCGCACATGGACGGAAATTTGGGGCATGCCACAAGATGTAATTTTGGTTGTTGCCGAAAAATCTGCTGGCACTACAACCCCTACTGCATACATCAACCGAGTGCTTGCCGACTACAAACAAAAGGGCATTACCACCGTTGAGCAAGCGCAAAGCTACCAACCACAACAAACAATCCAACCCACACAAAAGACAGCAATCATCGGCCAATGCGAAATTTACCATCACGAATACACCGATCAACAACTAAATTCGTTGTTCTCTGCGTTGGATGAGGAGGATGACTAATGAACAAACAACAACTGTTGCAAATTGCGCAACGCAACATTTTGGAAAAACGCAATAACGCCATTGACCGTTGCGACAGACTG
>JAFTNE010000119.1 GCA_017452035.1 Clostridia bacterium | reverse complement strand
ATGCACTGTTCTGTTTTGGCAGAAGAGGCAATCAAAAAGGCAATTGAGGACTATCGCGCAAAAAATCCCAAAGCGTAACAGGCGTGTAGTTGTTTGGATGCATATTTTTTGTTTACTGTTGCAAAATAAGTATACAACGTAAACTGGAGGAAAAGTATGCGTAGATTTTTTATCGGTCTTGCGCTTGGCTCGGCAGCTGGCTTGGCGATGAGTAGAATTCCCAAGGTAAAAGAGGCCATGACCAAAGGGCAAAAGAAAATCAAACAACTAACTAAATAACTTAAAAAGATTGCTGTGTCCTTTGGCACAGTTTTCTTTTGTTAAGTATGTTTAGTTTCATTTGGTAACTTTTTTGCAGGTTAGTGCAAAATTATACAAAAAATTGATGTAATAATTTTCAAACTGTGGTATAATGCAGTTGTAAAATTACTAAAGGAACAAAATTATGGGCAGAGTAATGGCTTTGGATGTAGGCAATGTTCGCATAGGAATTGCCGTATCCGATTTGATGGGAATTATCGCAAACCCCTTGGAGACTTACACACGCAAGGGCAACCTTACTGTTGACGCGCAGTACATTGCAAATCTTGCAAAGCAAAGGGAGGTTTCTTTGTTTGTTTCCGGTTTGCCACTTAGTCTTTCTGGTGGCGAAAACGAGCAAACGCTAAAAACACGCGAGTTTATTGAGGAACTTCAAAAGCATACCGATATTCCAGTAAAATTCTTGGATGAGCGCTTTACAACCTTGTCTGCAGAACGAGTGCTAATTCAAGGCAACGTTCGCCGTGAAAATCGCAAAAAGGTTATCGATAAGGTTGCCGCTACAATAATTTTGCAAAACGATCTTGATAGTAAAAATTAAAAATTTTAACAATATTTTGGAGGTACATTATGGCTGACGAAAAGAAACAACATCACTGTGACTGTGGATGTGACCACGATCATCACGACCACGACTGCACTTGTGACCACGATGGCGATTGCGATTGCGGTTGCGAACATGACGATATCGTAATGTTGCAAGACGAAAATGGCAACGACATTCCATTCCACTACATCACAACTTTGGAGCACGAAGATGCAGAGTACGTTTATCTTCAATCTGCAGAAGAAGAGGATGACCTTGCAGTGGAAATCTTTGAACTTCAAACTGTAGAAGAAGATGGTCAATTGTTTGACACATTGCTTCCAGTAGATGACGATTTGTACGAAGTTTTGTATCAAAAACTTATGCAAGTTATCGTTGAACAAAGCGAAGATGATGACGAAGAATAATCTTTCTAAAAAATGACTGTAGTTTTCTACAGTCTTTTTTTTATGTCATTTACTGTGCCTCCAACTACTAAGATATAGTTGGAGAAGTAAATGAACAGACCTATCGCGTTGTTCGATTCGGGCATTGGAGGCCTAACTGTATTGCAAAGTGTAGTTGAGGTTTTACCAAACGAAAACTACGTATACCTTGCTGATAACGCGTTTTTTCCTTATGGAGTAAAAAGCTACCACGAGTTGGAAAAGCGCATAAAAATCATTACCAAATACCTTGTATCGCTGGACGCGAAAGCTATTGTAATTGCGTGCAACACAGCTTCTTTACACTTGGAAGCTATCAAAAAGATAGCCAAAATTCCTGTTGTAGATGTCATTACCCCAACCTGCAACAAAGTCTTTGGCGTAACGCAAAACAATAAAGTATGTCTACTTGCAACGGATGCTACAGTTCGCTCTCAAAGGTATCAGCAAATTTTGCAAAATAGAGGTATTGACGTTGTCGCAGTGGGGTGTTCGGATTTTGTACCATTGGCTGAAAACGGTAGCTATGAATCGGCATGGGCTGATGATATTATTTGTCAAAAACTTTCAGGTGTTACTAATGAAAACTTTGATACGGTGATACTTGGTTGCACGCATTTTGGCTTATTGAAGGAATCAATTACCCAAGTTTTGGGTAACAAAATATATGTAGAGTGTGGTGTGCCTACTGCGTTGTATTTGCGCAATATTTTGACAAACAACAACCTGTTATGTAACTATGGCAGTGTAAAATTGAAGGTAATTACCACTGCAAAATCCTCTATTAGTGAGAGTATTTGCAACCGCTTTGCGTTTATTTTTAACGATATAGTTGTTGAGCACATTCCATTGTAACTGCAAGTAAAGGTTCACAGTAAAATTTGTAAAAATATCAGCAAAAACTGTCAAAAAAGACTTGCAATTTTGTTGCAAAACAACTTACGTTGTGCTATAATCTATTAGGTTTAATTCGCATTTGCGACTATTTGCTCGCTGATGCCAAGTTTTGCCACTTGGTAGCGGGTAGAGTTTGATGTTGCAAAGAGGTTAAAAACAATATAAAAAATAAGGAGAAAACAAAAATGGCAGTTGTATCAATGAAACAACTTTTGGAAAGTGGTGTACACTTTGGACACCAAACCAGAAGATGGAACCCCAAAATGAAGAAGTATATCTACGCAGAGCGTAATGATATCCACATCATCGACCTTCAACAAACAGTAGCACAAGCAGAAGTTGCTTACACATTCGTTCGCGACATCGCTGCAAGTGGCAAACCCATCTTGTTTGTTGGAACAAAAAAGCAAGCTCAAGAAGCTATCAAGTCCGAAGCTGAGCGTTGCGGTATGTACTACATCAACAACCGTTGGCTTGGTGGTACATTGACAAACTACAAGACAATCAAGTCTCGTATCGAAAGACTTAACAAAATCAATCAAATGGAAAAACTTGGCGAACTTGACCTTCTTCCTAAGAAAGAAGTTGCAAAACTTTTGGAAGAACGCAACAAGTTGGAAGCTAACCTTGGTGGTATCAAAGATATGAAGGGTATGCCTGGTTGCATCTTTATTGTAGACCCTAAGAAAGAGGCTATCGCTGTTGCAGAAGCTCACGCATTGAACATCCCCATCGTTGCAATCGTAGACACAAACTGCGACCCAGACCAAGTTGACGTTGTAATCCCTGCAAACGACGACGCTATCGGCGCAATCAAAGTTATTGCATCCGTAATTGCTGGT
>JAFTNE010000118.1 GCA_017452035.1 Clostridia bacterium | reverse complement strand
GTCGGTGCCAGCCTCAAAAAGACGGCTAAACCAAAACATGGCACCATTGGCATCACTGCCACGCATACTTTTGATAAACGCGCTGATCATATCGTAGTACATGCCTGTATCAACAGATAAAGCAGGTTTTTGCACCGACTGACTTGCAACAAGTTTGGTAACGTGAATACTTCCGTCAGCATCCATATCAGTAGTAAGCACAGCAAGCTCCAAGCCATTGAAGGCGTTGCGCAAATCGCCTGCACAGATTTCTGCAAGATAGTCAAGGGCATCCTCGTCCACTTTGATTTTTTGTTGGGACAAAATTTTGTCCTTGGTCAAAGCAAGTTGCAGACCTTTTATGATATCATCCTTGGTTAAAGGCAAAAACTCAAACACACGGCAACGAGATACAATCGCCCTAGTCATTGCAACGTAGGGGTTTTCCGTTGTTGAACCAATAAAGGTTATGATACCCTTTTCGATTGCTGGCAACATGCAGTCGCTTTGAGCCTTGTTCCAACGATGGCACTCGTCCAAAAGAAGATAGGTCTTTTGTCCGTAGGCATTGAAACGCTTTGTAGCCTCGTCAATTACCTTTTTTGCATCTGCAACACCACTGCTAACTGCGTTTAGGCGTTCAAAGTGACTTCCCGTTGTATTTGCAATGATGTTGGCAAGGGACGTTTTGCCTGTTCCGGGCGCACCCCAAAAGATGCAACTGCCAAGCTTGTCTGCCTTGATTGCACGGCAAAGCAGTGAGCCATCGTAGATAAGATGCGATTGACCGATAAACTCACTTAAAACGTTTGGACGCATACGCTCTGCAAGAGGTATGTTTTGTGTTTTTTCCCTTTGAAATATTGAATTTTGCTCATAAATAACCATGTTAACATTTTAGCACTTTTGGCAACAAATAGTCAAGGCAAAACGGGTAATATTTTATATTTATATATATACAAAAAAAAGTGCAACAAAATTTGTCGCAAAAAGCAAAGGTAGCATGCAATAAATTTGTAAAAAGTCAAACAAAACATACAGCATAAATTTTGGAACAAATTGACAGTACGTAAACAGCCAACGACACCAACTACTAACACAAAAAAAGCCAAAAATCCCCATTGGAAAACCAAAGGGGATTTTTTGTTTCAGTTGTGATGTTAAATTGATAACTTTTGACTATCTCTTGGACAAAATGTTTACTATGTACGAGTCAATGGATTTTTGAATAATGTCCATTGCTACCTCTGGACCGTGAACTTCTGATACAGACGTTGGTTTGTGTTCCAACTCCTTGTAGACACGGAAGAAGTGTTGCATTTCTTCAAATATGTGTTTGGGCAACTCGTCAATAGACTTGTAGCAGTTGTACATTGGGTCGTTAAAGGGAATTGCAATGATTTTTTCGTCCATTGCACCATTGTCGTTCATGGTTATTACGCCAATTGGATAGCAACGCACAAGTGACAGTGGCAACAGTGGCTCGCTTGTCAAAATAAGTACGTCCATTGGGTCGCCGTCATCTGCCAAAGTGCGTGGGATAAATCCGTAGCTGGCAGGATAGTGAGTGGATGTAAACAAAATTCTATCCAAAAGGAGCAAACCTGTTTCCTTGTCCAACTCGTATTTCATTTTGCTACCCTTTTCAATTTCGATTACGGCAACAAAATCGTCACATTTGATTCTATCACGGGAAAT
>JAFTNE010000009.1 GCA_017452035.1 Clostridia bacterium | reverse complement strand
TGTTTTCGTGCTTTTGGGTAAGCTCGCGAAGGTAGTCGTCCACCTGCTTGGGGGAGTACCCCCTAAATACCTTTTTGAATTGCATACTACTTTACCTTACGTCCTGCCATGATAAGTGATTGCTTAAGAGCGTACAACTCTTCGGAAAGGTCCACCTTGTATTGGTGTGGTTGAGCCAAACGCTTGTACTCATCCCAGAAGGTATCCAAGCTTTGTTGGCAATGCTTTTGATGCTTGTACACGTCTTGTGGTTGGTACACAAACTTGCCATCCACAACAATATCTTCGTGAAGGGGAACTGCCACAAAGTTGGTAACTTCCTTGGTTTTCCAACGCTCCACTGGGTGGGTAATTACAAAGTTTTGACTGTCGTCAATAACCTCGTGGTCAAGGCAAATAACGTCTGCAATGGCTTTGCCTGTATCTCTACCAATAAGGCGATATACACACTTTTTGCCGGGGTTGGTCATCTTGATGGGGTTGTCGGAAATCTTCATCTTGGGGTAGTTGACACCATCCACCAAAAGGTTTGCCAATTTGTACACGCCACCAAGGCTTGGGTTAGAGTGGCTGGTAATCATCTTGGTGCCTACACCGTAGATATCTATCTTTGCGCCTTGTTGGTTCAATGCAGTAATTACGTACTCGTCAATATCGCTACTTGCAAAAATTTTACAGTCGGTGTGACCTGCCTCATCCAACATTTTACGCGCTTCCTTTGATAGGTATGCCAAGTCGCCACTGTCCAAACGAATACCAAGTGGCTTGTAACCTTGTGCTTTTAGGTGGTCAAACACCTTGATGGCATTGGGTACACCACTGTGAAGTGTGTCGTAGGTATCCACCAAAAGTAGGCAGTTGTTTGGGAAAGTTTCGGCATAGGCCATAAAGGCATCCAACTCCGTTGGAAAAGCCATTACCCAAGAGTGTGCGTGTGTGCCCTTTGGTGGCATACCAAACATCTTTGCACAAAGCACGTTGCTTGTAGAGGTGCAACCACCAATTACTGCTGCGCGTGCGCCATAGATGCTTGCATCAGGTGCTTGAGCGCGACGCAAACCAAACTCTAACACACCAGATGGGTGCGCTACGTGACAAATACGGCGCGCCTTTGTTGCAATGAGCGTTTGGAAGTTGATAATATTGAGCAACGCTGCCTCAATTAGTTGCGCCTCGCAAATGGGGGCTGTGATAATCATAATTGGCTCATATGGGAACACCACTGTGCCTTCCTTCATAGCTTTGACACTACCAGTAAACTTGAAGTCTTTTAGCCAAGTGAGAAAATCCTCGCCAAATGTATTGGTTGTGCGAAGGTAGTCGATATCTTCATCAGTAAAGCGCAAGTTTTGCAAATACTCTACTGCTTGCTCGATACCTGCTACAATGCAAAAGTTGCTTTCGTCAAAGGGACGGAAGAACAAATCAAACGTCGCAATTTGGTCCGTTTTGCCCTCTTTGAAGTAGCCGTACATCATTGTTAATTCGTAAAAGTCTGTAAGTAAAGTAAGATTTCTCATTTTGATACCTTCTTTGTAAAGGATTATTTTGTTAATTTTGTCCACCAGTTGCAATGCCTATTTTGCAAAAATGCACTATTGTTGCCAAAATTAGTCGGCAACGGGAGTAGATTTATCTACCTTTTCGGGGTCTACCCAAGGTTTGAGGTGATCCACACCGTAGTCAAGATACTTTACAGGTGGGAACACAAACAACAAAAAGCTATTTAGTTGCACCGTTTCCGTCTCGCCACAGGCGCAAATTTTTTGAATTTGGTAAATTTCTTGTGGGGAAGTGAGCATCTTTTTGCAAGCTGGCGCAAACAGGAAAATTCCCATTGCAATAGCCACGCCAATTGCTACGACTGCAAGTACAATACCATTGGGAATACCATCAATAATACCCCATTGTATAAATGAAAACAAGCCAAACACAACAAGTACGCCCATTACAACGCCGTAGCAAATGGTTGCCGTTCTGCTCTTGGAGTAGTCGCTTTGCCAATTGCTAACGTGTTTGCGTTCGTGACACTTTTTGCAGAACAGTTTTAGTCTGTCTGTAAGTCCAAAAATACCCAAGAAGGAGTACACACACAAAACTGATGCGAAAAATCCCACAATAAACTTGCTTTCGCCACCAAGGGCAAACATTGTAATGGCAAGGGCAAGCATCAATGCAGATATTATCCCCACGACAATGCGCGATTTGTCAATCATGTCGTACTCACTCTTGAAAAACTTGCGATACAAGTCACTTAGGTTTTTGCGATAGATTTTGGAAAGTGTCCACAATGCTAACATAATGGAGAAAATGGACACAAGTTGAGAGATTTTGATATCGGTAAGTTGTGTGCCAATATACAAGTACAAACTGTCCGAACGCATACCCTCAATGATAAGACGGGCAGTTCCGTAAAAGAGACCGTAAAATGCCGAGCACCAACCAAGCTTGTAGTGCTTGGAGCGAGTGAGTATCAGCACGCAAATCAAAAAGCCCAAAAATGTGCAAACACTTTCGTAGAAGAATGTTGCTTGGTACCAACCAGCACGAGCATCAATCCAAACGGCGTAACCGTTGAACTTGGAAAACAAGCCCGTTGCTGCGTGAGGTAGTTCGTCATAGACGTGGGTAATCAAGTTGCCGTACGCCTCTTGGTTGGCAAAGTTGCCCCAACGTCCAAGCGATTGTGCCAAAAATACACCGGGCATAACACAGTCGGCAATGATGCGAAAATCTTGTTTGCGAATTTTTGCAACAACCATTGCTGTCAAAAATCCCACAATTACGCCACCATAGATGCCAAGTCCACCACTACGGAAATCGAAAAAGGTAGACCAATCGGGGATAGCACGGTCACTCCATGGGAAAATGTAAATGTAGGCGCGAGCGCCAAGTATACCCAATGGCAATACTGCCAAAGCGTAAATTGTAATGTCGTATGGGTCGTAACCACGTTTTTTAAAGTACAAACCACCCACCAAAATGGCCAAGCACATACCCGTTACGATAAAAATAGCGTAAAGGTAAATTTCAAAGCCAAAGATGTAAAAGGCAGGGCGTGATTGAGATACGTTTAAGCCGAAATTTTCGTTACCAAACAAAAATTCCGAAAGTAGTAGATTGTTCAAAATAGTCACCTGTGTGCAATAAAGTTGGAAACTGTGTTTGCGCCTTTGCAAATTGGTAAAATTGCGTCAAGGCAAAACTACACCTTTCCAGTATAAATTATATTTTACTATTTAAATTTAATATTGTCAATACGGTGAGTGTAGTTTTACACCAAGTTGCGTTGGTTTTTTGCGTACAAAAGACTTTTGTTGTAATAGTTTAGCTTTATGCTTTCCCATCAACTTTTCCAACGTCCCAATGATTGCGCTAAAATTTGTTGGATAAAAAAAGAGCCCACAAATACGAGAGCCCTTTATTCCTCCTGTTGTAATTCAAAAATTAGATGTTGAGAATACGCCAAATACGTCCATGGAAAATCATAGAAATGATATCGCCAATCCAGATGATGTTCCAACCCAAAACGATACGCAAAATAGCAGCAACAATTTTGCCTTCGGAAATACGTGTAATAACACCGCAAACCAAGTTTGTTACGGGGATGATTGTCAAAATCAAGCTGAGCAAACGTCCCAGTCCAAAGTAATCGCCACCTCTTGACTTTTTAAACTTTTTAGCCATAAAAATACCTCCTAAAAATATCAAAATTATGTAGAACAATTTCGTACTACTATTATACTATACGGCTTTTTTTGATGTCAATAGCTAAAATAAAAGTTGGTAAAAATATTTCTTGCGAATACTTTACAAATTTATGTCGTTTATTAGCACTTTTGCGTTACTGTTAAACGAGTGCATATCTTGCATTTTGTATAAGCAGACAAGGCTAATATCAAACAAAACCACTAAAAAAGATAATAATGCTATAACTTGTATGCAGTGCAACATGATAAAAGTGGGTATTTTGAAGTAATTTTTCAAAAAAGGCTGTTTTTATTTCTGCTTTTGTGGTACAATACAAAAGATATAGCTGTAATTTGGCTATTTTGTGTTGTGATAACACATCAACGTAACCAATAACTTTTACAAGCCAAAGCTTTTATGGCAAATTTGGCACAAGGAAATGTAACATGGCGAAGAAAAAATTGACTGCGCAAGAGAAAAAAGACCTGCGCGAGCAGAACAGAATAGAGCGTCAGCAAAAGCGTGAAGCGGCAAAGGTTGCACGTCAGCAAAAGGCTGAGCAAAAACGTCAAGCACGCGAACAAGCCAAGCAAAAACGTAGTGATGATGCATTTGCAAAGCTTAGCCCTGACGAACAGTTGGAACTAAAGCTGGAAAGCATTGCTCAACTGCAACAGTACAACAAAAAATGGTACAAGCTGGATAACGCTGCACTTATGTACCCAATGGTATCTCGTGGGGAAAGCCCTGCTGTGTTCCGTATGGCTGTACAACTAAAAGAAAAGGTAAACCCCGTTGCATTGCAATACGCTTTGAATGACGTTTACCCACGCTTTCCCACCATTTGTGGCACTGTTGTTTGGGGATGGTTTTGGCCATTTGTAGACAAACCTGCAACTCCAATTGTTGTAAAAAAGCAAACAAAAGTACCTGGTCGCCCCATTGCTGTGGACAACAGACGTAGTCAAATACGCGT
>JAFTNE010000008.1 GCA_017452035.1 Clostridia bacterium | reverse complement strand
ATGGGTAGTTTTCAATTTTATCTAATGTTGCAACAAGACCACCAAGGCCAAATTGCTCAAACATTGTTACGTTTACGTTTGCTCTAAGCGCGTAGATAGCAGCAGAAAGTCCTGCAACTCCACCACCGATAATAGCGATATTTTTCATAGATGATTTTTCCTTTTGTTTTGGTTATTTTTGCGTTTGTACAAATGATGTTGTCCGTTACTTAGCAAACATCTGCCACACACAGACATACTCGAATATTTTACAATAGTATCTTAGTCAGCGTCATCCGTTGATACGTCCTTAAAATTGCGTATCACACTGTTTACTATATCGAAATCAAACCCACGATACAGCAAAAAACGTTGCAATTTTTGCATTGTTTTGATATCCCGGTCTTTGTTTTTGAGATACTTTTGAGCCAAAGTTGTAGCTGTGGCAAGCTCGTCATCCTCGTCAATTTGCACTTGGCTGTCCACTTCCGTATGGGAAATTCCCTTATTGAGTAGCTCTTGCTTGATGCGCCTTTGACCTTTGTGCGTTTTGCTTTGTTGAGTATACAGCTTGGCGTAAGTTTCGTCATCAAGATACTTGTAACCTTTTAGCTTGTCGATAACGCATTCAACAACATCAGGCGCGTAACCCTTTTTTGTGAGGTAATCGCGCATTTGCTTGGTGGTTTTCATTGCGCGCGCAAGGTAATCGACAGCTTTACCAAAGGCAACGGACGTTTCCGAATCGAAAAGGGCCATTTTTACCGTGTCTACGTGAATTTCTTTGCCAATTTTGAGGCCCAGTTTCATCACTGTTAGCATTTCCAGCGCAAAAGCAAACTCGCCGTCAATGTAGATGTTGGCGCGCGATTTGTTGCGTTTTTGAATTTGCATATCGGTGATTTTTGGCATGGGTGTTCCTCGGTTGTAATTTTTATCATTGTATCACAAGTTGGTAAAAATTACAAGAGGTATGTTGCAAAAGTGACACCAACTTGTTTAGATAATACGCATAATTACCATTGTTTGCTGATAAAATTGACTGAATTTGAGGCATTTTGAACCAAAATAGCCAAAATGTCAACCTAAAATAAACGTGCAACAAATATCAGCCATGCAAACGATTGTACCTTTCCACTGCCGTTCGATATTTGGATGCAAGCTTTTGGATGTATGCTTGCTTTTGCTCGGGGCTGAGCTTTGCCATATAGTTTTGGTCGGCAAGGCGCATCAACGGGTTACTGACAGTTTCGGTGCTGGTTAGTATTGCCACTACCTTGTTGTAAAACTCCTGTTCTTCGCAAAAACCGTCATAATCGTAAATTTGACGTTGAAGTTTACGGTGTTGCTCCTCGGCAATTTTGTGTGGAGAAATTCCCAACGTGGCAGCAACCTGTTTTTCTTGGGCAAGTTGTGCTTTGGCCTGCTCCCAAAAGCCGTTTTTCATCCTTTCCTTTGCGCGTTTGGCGTACTCTTTTAGTGTTGACATTTGTTTTCCTCGCAGATGTGTGTATGTTTTGTTTGCAAACAGTTTAGTTTCAATTTTTTGCAAAAGGATTTTTGACAAAAATTTGCTTAATACAAATTGAGTAAAACCTACCATTGCAACAAGAATTTTGCTACATTGTGTCGAAAAAGTTGCATAAAACAACAAAACTGCCTACCACGGATGTGATAAGCAGTTTTCTTTTGTACACTATTAGATTTTGTCTTTTGTGCGTAAAGGAACTACATTCTGCTACGTTTACGAGCAGCTTCAGCCTTCTTCTTACGACGTACGCTTGGTTTTTCGTATTGTTCCTTTTTGCGAAGGTCACCGATGATACCGTCACGAGCGCAACGACGCTTGAATCTACGCAATGCGCTATCCAATGTTTCGTTTTCACCAACTTTGATTGTTGCCATGTTCTTTTTCGCCCCCTTCCTTGTACCAAGGTGATATTTGCGTTTTTCAACGCTTGTACATTATATACCAACTGCCCCCAAACTGTCAATGGATTGAGGGCAGATTTTGTAAAAAGATTTTGTTGTTATAGTGCTAACTTTTAGATAAAAGAAATAAGTATCACTGTTACTACGGCACAAAGCAAAGCAAGTATCAACAAACCTGCATAGTGCTTAAAGAAGTGTTTTGCCTTTTTAGAATTACCTTTGTTTTTCATGGTTTATACCTCAAAATTGTTAGAAGTGTTTTGCTATCAAAGCAACAAATTTGCACAACTATGTTATTAGTCGATACCCCAGATTGTTTCCTCTGCGCCATGGTCGAGTAGTCCCATTGCCGAGTCCAAAATGAGTTTGAGTTGAACTGCATCAAGGTAACGCTTTACCTTGCCGTTGTGCATTGCAGAGATAATACCCGTTTCTTCGCTTACAACAATAACTGTAAGGTCGCTGTTGCTTTCGGAAAGGCCAATTGCTGCACGGTGACGGCTACCAAACTCGCGTGGGAGGTTAGCGTCCTGCGTCATTGGCAGATAGCAACCTGCGCACACAACCTTGTTTGCCATGATGACAACTGCACCATCGTGAAGGTTTGTTTTGGGGAAGAAAATTGTTTCCAACAGATCAGCAGAAATTTCTGCATTGATTTGAATGCCACTGTTTGTGATGCTTTCGGGGATGTCGCTACCAACAATGATAAGCGCGCCAGTGTCCGTCTTGGAAAGGCGTTGACAAGCCTTGATGATTTCCGATACCGATTTGTGCAAATCTGCTCGGCCAACATCATCTTCGTCAAAGTCGTTTTTGTTGTTCCAAGCGCGCAAAAAGATATCTTTGCGATAGTCCTGTCCAAAGAAGTGCATTGATGCAATAAAGAAACCGAAAAATACAAAGTAAACGTAAAAACGGAGGTTAGGAATATCAAAAAGAGCAACAAAAGCCAACGCAACAAGCACTCCTACAAATATGTAGGAAACAAGTTGTAGGTTGCGTTTACGGGCATAGTAAAATACCACAAAGTACATTGCAGTTACAATTATTATTGCTATTGCCTTGGCAACAATGTCCATGATGTCGCCAGTGGTAAAAAAGCCTTTTACGAATTCCAAAAGTTTCATTTTTAGTTCCTTGTTAAATGGTTACTTATAGTTATTATATATTGTTTGTCAAAAATAGTAAAGTTTTTGCGAGAAAAAATTGTGAAAATTTTGCAAAATTGTTAATTTTTGCGCCGTCAAACTGAATATTTTACATGGAGGTAGCAAAATGAGAGTAGCAGTTGTTGGTTATGGCAACGTAGGAAAAGCGTTGTTTGGTTTGGTAAAACAACAAAATGATATGCAACTAATCGGGGTGTTTTCACGGCGAAGGCTTACAGTTGCTGAGTATTTGCCGTTTGACAGCATACAAAACTATCGCAAGCAAATTGACCTGTTGCTTGTTGCCCAAGGTAGTTATGGCGACGTTATTGAAAACGCGCAAGCGCTTTGTGGCTTTGACAGCGTGGACTGCTTTGACAACCACGCAAAAATTGCCTCCTACAAAAGTTTGCTAAACAACATCAATGGCAAAAACCTTTCGGTTGTGGCAACGGGCTGGGACCCGGGGATACTGAGTGTTGTGCGCGCCTTGTTTGACTTTGACAGCAAACCAGTAACGCTGTGGGGAGAGGGGGTAAGCCAAGGACACTCCAACGCCATCAGAACTATTCCCGAAGTAATTGATGCCGT
>JAFTNE010000117.1 GCA_017452035.1 Clostridia bacterium | reverse complement strand
CCTTGGTTGCGCTTTCGTCACAAACGGGGAATTTTTCCACAACAATACAACTTTCGTGGCCAGTTTGGTGCCACAACTCTTCTGTAAAGTGTGGTGCAAGTGGGGTAAGCATCTTCAAAAGGTCGTCAATTGTATCTTGGTAAAGCTTGGCGTTTTTAACCTTTTGTCCATCGTACTTGGAAATTGCATTTACAAGTTCCATCATACGAGCAACTGCTGTGTTAAAGGAAAACTCGGGGTAGTCGGCATCCACTGCCTTGATAGTGCAGTGTCTTGCACGGTTGAGCTCCTTTTCGGCTGGGCCAAAGTCGGTGGTTGTTGGGTAGTCGCCGTAAGCAGCAAGTGTGTATCTTTCCACACGGTCCAACCACTTGTTGAGAGCTTTGATGCCGTCATCATTCCATGGGCCACCTTCGGTGTACTTAAAGCCAAACGCAAGGTAACAACGGAAAACGTCTGCGCCGTAGTTGTTTACGTATTCGTCAGGGCTAACAACGTTGCCGTGAGATTTGCTCATACGGTTGCCGTCTGGGCCAAGAATTACACCTTGGTGAACAAGAGACTTAAATGGTTCGTCAAAGTGCAAGTAACCCATGTCGCGCAGAGCCTTTGTGATAAAGCGCGCATACAACAGGTGCATGCAAGCGTGTTCTGCGCCACCAACGTACTTGTCAACAGGCAACATTTTGTCAATCCAGGCTGTATCCCAAGGGTTTTCGCTGTTGTGCGCATCGGGGTAACGCAAGAAGTACCAACTACTGCAAACAAATGTATCCAGTGTATCTGGGTCACGAGTAGCCTTCGCGCCACATTTGGGGCAGGTTACGTCATGGATAAATTTTTCGTGCTTAGCAAGAGGGCTTGTGCCGTCTGGTTTGAACTCTACGTCATAAGGAAGTTCCACTGGCAAATTTTCGTCAAGCACTTCGCCACAGTGTGGGCAGTGAATTACCGGGATAGGTGCGCCCCAGTAACGTTGACGAGATACAAGCCAGTCGCGCAAACGATAGTTTGTTTTGATTTCGCCAAGGCCACGTTTTGTAAGTTTTTCTACAACGGCAACGCGACCTTGTTCGCTTGTCATGCCGTCAAACTCGCCACTGTTTACCATAACGCCATATTCGCAGAAAGGCAAACTGTCGTCTACGTCGGCTGTTGCGCCCTTGATAACACGATTGATACCCAAGCCGTGTTTTTGTGCAAACTTGTAGTCGCGTTCGTCATGGCTTGGAACACCCATAACTGCGCCTGTACCGTAGGATGCAAGTACGTAGTCGCCAATCCAAATTTGTACCTTTTCGCCGTTAATTGGGTTAATTGCATATGCGCCAGTAAACACACCCGTCTTTTCCTTTGCAGTAGACAAGCGTTCAATTTCGTTGGTTTTTGCAACTTCGTCACAGTAAGCGTTTACTTCGTCAAGGTGTTCGGGTGTGGTGATGCGTTTTACAAGTTCGTGCTCGGGGGCAAGTACAACGTAGGTGCAACCAAACAAGGTGTCGGCACGTGTTGTAAATACCTTAAAGCTTTCGCTTCCGTCTGCAAGTGTGAAAACAATTTCGCCACCAACGGATTTGCCAATCCAGTTGCGTTGCATTGCCTTGGTTTTTTCCGGCCAGTCAATTTTGTCGAGGTCATTTAGTAACTCTTCGGCATAGGCAGTAATCTTAAAGAACCATTGTGTTAGGTCCTTTTTGATAACTTGACTGTCGCATCTTTCGCAGTGACCGTCAATTACTTGTTCGTTAGCAAGCACTGTGTTGCAACTTGGGCACCAGTTTACAGGAGCCTTTTTGCGATAAGCAAGACCGTGCTTGTACAATTGGCAAAATAGCCACTGTGTCCAACGGTAGTAGTCGGGGGAACAAGTGATAATTTCGTGGTCCCAATCGAACATTGCGCCAATGTTTTTGAGTTGTTCTTCCATAACGGCAATGTTGTGGTATGTCGAGTCTTGGGGGTGAACACCAGTTTTGATGGCGTAGTTTTCAGCAGGCAAACCAAAAGCGTCAAAGCCCATTGGTTGGAAAACGTTTTTGCCCTTCATGATTTGGTAACGCGCGTAGCTATCGGTAAGACCGTAGTTGTACCAGTGACCAATGTGCAACTTTGCGCCACTTGGGTAAGAAAACATTTCCAAAACGTAGTGCTTGTTGTCTACGTCTTTTTCGTTGAAGGAATACACCTTTTGTTCATTCCAAAGCTGATTCCACTTTTTTTCTACTTGAATTTTATCCATAGTTGGCCTCTTTATATAAAATATATACAAAATTGTACTACCATAGCCAAAAATTGTCAATAAAACTAACCCAAATGTACACAAAAGCAACGGTAATAAATAAAAATGCCACCAAATTGGTGGCATATTAGTTTTGTTTGATTGTTTGTTTGTAGACTTATTAGTTGAGTTCAACCAGTTTGCCCTTTTCAAAGTAGCAAAGTGATAACACGTCGGCAATATTACTATACGTTTCGTCAAAGTGTGAGCCAAGTGTTTTGTAGCTGTGGCTGTCACTGCTGATGGTAACGTATTTTCCACCCAAGCTTGCGTAAACGCGCGCCATGCGGGTGCTTATCATGCTTTCGGTGGAGTTTGCCATAACGTCCGTCTGGCGCATGGATGAGGTGTTGAGTTCGGGAACAATGCCATTTTGCACGCAAATGCGCAGTGTTTCCGTCAAAAAAGCCTCGTCCGTACGGAAATTTGTGTGGTACTTTTTGAGCATGTCGGCATGCCCCAACACGTCAAAGCCACCACATTCCACCAGCCTACGCACCTCTTGGTCGTACAGTTTTTCGTAGTCAGCCTGGCTCATTCGATAGTTGATGTTGTGGTAGTCGGTGGGGTGGTGTATCGAACCGATTATCATGTCTGGTTCAAGGCTACGCAAAAAAGCCAGCTCATTGGGATGTCGGTGAGGACTGCCCATCTCAAAACCAAGTAGCAGTTTTATTTGGTCGCTGTACAACGAAACTAGCCTGTCAAACTCCCTTTTGCGTTCGGCGTGAGGGTAACCCTCAAAGGTATTTACGCTACAACACTCGATATGCTCGGTAAAGCACAACACGTCAATGCCCTTTTGTATTGCCGAAAGGACGTTTTTCTCCATTGTGTTTTTGTGAGAGTTGTCGTAGCTGTAATTTGTGTGGACGTGCAAGTCGCACCTTTTTTGTGTTTTCATAGCACAAGTTTAGCACGATTGCAACGGCTTGTCAATGTCAAATACAAAGACCGTTTTATTGCTGGTTGTAAGTGTTTTTTTGTTACGTCAACAATTTGTTTTGTCAACGGACAATTTTTGCAAAACGCAAGGCAAATTCAAAGGTGGCAACTACGTATTCAAAATCCCCTCCCAACCAAGACTTTTGATAACGTTACGCTCGTTTACAACGCTGTTGAACAGTCTGCGTGGTAGGTCAATGTTTTGTTGCAGTATGGTGGGATACAACGCATAGGGAAAGGGGTGCGAGTATTTGTCGTTACCTACCTCGATTGTAAAGGAGGGAATTTTCAACTTTTCGATACACCAATCTTTGTATCCTCCAACACTACCTTTGTCGTCAACTACCTTGTACCCAGTGTACCTTGCAATGGCGTGAGCGTACTTTTCGTCAGCAAAGCGTCTGTGTCCACGTTGTCCAAAATCCCAGTAGATTTCCTCCCCTTTTAGGTGGTACGAAAGTGTTACGCAAGGTTTGAGCCTTTCGGTAAATTCTGCAAGGCATCTTGCCTCAGCTGTGGAAAATGGATGTTTTCCAACGTAGTTTTGCGCACCTTTGCAAAAGCTGTTTTGACAACCCTTTCCCCACTTTGCATCAAAGTTAACGTTTACGTCCACCCCGTAGGCGTTGGCTTTCCACATGGAAAAATCTCTACTGCCGTTGATGGTTACAATGTTTTTGCGCAGTTCCTTGTCCTCTATCCAACCAACCCCCTCTTGACAAATGCGCACCCCATCGGGGTTTGTCATAGGTACAAAGTAAATTCCACCATCCAACCTTAGCTGTGGATTTTTTACCAGATGCTTTGCCAACCCCACAACAAGCAGTGCTGTAAGATGCTCCCGTGCGTGCATTGCACCTTGAACAATCATGCGATTTCCGTTTTTCTTTCCCACAAAAATGTATGGTATTTGTTGGTGCAGTTCGCTCTCGCCAACAATGCCCGTTTCAATTCCATTTTTGCAAAACAACTCAACCTCGTGCAACAAATCCAAGTAACCAAACAACTAAAACACCTCGCAGAGTATATTGTATGCAAATGCGTTTTCTTTCGTGCCAAACAAACCAAGTTGGCAAAAATTGGGACAAGATGCACCCACCATTTAGATTAGATATTGTGCGATATACTTGCTTTATGGCAAAAAACTCGCTTACAGAAAAACACAAAGTATTGGTAAAAAATGATGTGTTCCAAACAAAAACAAAAGGAAAATTAACTATGGAAAATAAACTATTGCTAAACTCAAACTACATTATATAAATAAAATTGGACGAGCAAAAACCATCTCGTCCAACAAAAAATAATTGTAAATTTTCCCTCATTTCCAATTGCAAAAATTCCAACAAAAACGCATTGCTAAAAATACACACAAACGAAAAACTTAATTTGTCAAAATATTTAGTTTATGCGCAAACTGTGCCTTAACACATACAAAAGTGATAGTGAAATTGCTACTTTGTGTCACTTTGTATGTAAACACAGTTCCGTCAACTTGCCGAACATGCGTGCCTTTATGTAAACGTTTCGAGTTACCACGTCCCCTTCGCGAATCATCAATTCTCCCAAATAGTTGAAGATGTTTTTGTCTACAACCTTTCCCACCAAAAAGGAAAAGTCGCCACTTTTACGCTTGGGAGCAATGTTTACACCAAAGTTGTTTTTACTGTCAACGTCAGCCGTTGCAATTTGCAATGATGTGTCATCCCGTGTTTGTCTGCGAGCTTGGTTGTCGTCCAACTCGTCAACGTTTTGTGCCGTCAAATTCACTTGCACAACGTTATCTTGCTGTGTGTTTTTGTCCTTTGTCAACAGGGTTGTTTTTGGTGTAACTTTTTTCTTGGGTTTGTTTGCGCGCACAGTTACAATATCGTTGTTAGCAACAATTTGCGATAGTGCAATTTTTGTGCCGTTAGAAAGTAACAAACTTTTCAATTTTAACGTGGAGCCAAATTCTACGTCAGCAATTTGCCCAAGTAGTTTTCCGTTGGTATCGTACACCTTTTTGCTCAAATGTAGCATTGGTGTGGGCGCATCCACTTGGTGCAAATTTGTTGCTATAATTACATTTTTGACTTTAATTTTGTCTACGCCAAATGTTTTGTCTTGTACCAAAAGTAGACAAGGCTGACCCTTTTGCCCACAAATGCCATCCAACTTTCCCACAATTTGCCCGTCAAAAACAACGTCCTTTTGCAACAGCCCATTCAACAACATACGCGCGCTCCCTTTTGTATGTTATGATGCAGACCTTTTCAAAATACCATTTTACAGTCAAATTTTTACACATCCTTGTTTTATGCTTGTCAAATTGTCAATAATATAGTAAAATAACTTTGCAATCAGGCGACATGCCAATTTATTTAAAGGAGCAACCACTATGATAACCAAAGATATGCGCATCATTGACGTTTTGCAAATCAAGCCACAAGCAGCAGCAGTATTTTCTTCCTATGGTATGGGATGCATCCACTGCCTTTTGGCTCATCAAGAAACAGTTGAAGAGGCAGCAGCAGTTCACGGCGTAGACGTAGACGTAATGCTTGCACAACTCAACGCGTAAAACAAAACGCACAAAGCTTAGCTTTACAAGCACAAAGAGCAACCACGCAAAGTGTATTGCTCTTTTGTTTTGTTTGGCTGTGTGGTGTTCATTTTGCAGTATTTTGTTGTTTTTCGTAAATCTAATAACCCTTGCAAAATACCCTCTTGTCAGTAATATAATTTTGTGATATAATAATACAACTATGAACGGATACGATTTTGACGATACAATTTTTTATGGCAATTGCTGGCGTAGATTTTATTTCTTTTGCCTTGTACGCTTTCCCTACATTGCACTGCTTTTGATAGTGCAAGTGTTTTTTGCGCTTTGTTACGTTTTGCACCTAATTGACAACCGTAAGTTTTCGTCAGTTATGAGCTGGTACCTAATTTTTATTCCCAACAAAAAACGTCTTGTGGAAAAGTTTTGGGATAAAAACCAAAAGCATATCAAAAAGTGGTACCTCGATCGCCGTCAAGATGACGACTTTGTTATCTCGGCATCACCAAGATTTTTGGTAGAGCCAATGTGCAATCGCTTGGGTATCAAGTGCGTTGCGTCCGAAATGGACATTCGCAACGGCGCTTACACCGGTCCATATTACTACGGCCCAATGAAGGTGTACGGTTACGAACTCAACTTTACCCACACCCCACTCAAAGCGTATTACAGCGACTCCTTTACGGATACCCCAATGTGGAAAATCTGTGAAGAAGGTTGGCTTGTCGAGGGAGAAAACGCAACCCTTTGCTACAAGGATGGCGAGCCTTTGGAAGCTTATCAAAAGCACAGGCGCAAAAAGTATTGGCGTTTGTAAGATAGTTGCTTGACTTTTTTGTCAAACCACTGTTTGCTGTAACATCACTTTTAGCAAGCCATTGAGGTTGCTTGCAATGTGGTTTGTGGGCATATTGTAAAATGCAAAATTATTGACGTACTGCACAAAACTACTACTTAAAAGGTTAATTTTTGTACAGTTAACTGCAATTTAAAAGACATCTCTGCAGTAGAGATGTCTTTTTTTGTTTGGTAGTGTATTACATTTATTGCTTTGCTGTGTTGAGTTATCTAACTTTGTATCAAGTGGTTTTGGAAAACAAACTAAACTTTTGGTGTTTGTTTTGTTATGTCTACAACAATCTGCTTACCTGTGTGAGGATGGTCAAACTGCAACTTTACGCAGTGCAGTTCAATAGGGCTGTCAGTTGTTGCGCCATACAATTTGTCCCCCACAATAGGGTGGCCAATGGCCGAGAGGTGCGCCCTTAGTTGGTGTGTTCGTCCTGTTCCAAGTGTAAGCTCTACAACTGTGGTGCTGTCGCTGTGTTCAATCGCTTTGTAGAAAGATATTGCCTCTTTGCCACTTGTGTCTACAATTGTTTTGTCGCCTTGGCGTAGCAGTGGTAGGTTGATTGTGCCACTTCCACAAAGTTGTCCCTCCACTGTGGCAAGGTAGGTTTTTTGTATCTTGTGGTGGTACTGCATGTCGTTGAGCTTTTGCGCAGTTATTTCCTCCAAAGCTCCCAAAACAAGGCCATCGGTAGTTTTGTCGAGACGTGTTATAATATGCAAGGCAAACCCTTCACCAAAGGT
>JAFTNE010000116.1 GCA_017452035.1 Clostridia bacterium | reverse complement strand
TTTGACAAACATTTCAAAATAGGAGCAATCCAATTTAGCTTGCAAACTTTCAATAGCGCCCTCCGTTGGGAAAACCAGCATTATCAAGCAACCAATAATGTTTGCAAAAAATGTAAGCGCAGTCACTCCTAGTTGCGACCAACTGCGAACAAAACCAACCTTGCCAGTGTACAAACCCAAGCCAAACTTGTTGATGGTGAGCAGTCCTACAGCAAACAATATTGCACCTACAACTTTGTTTGAGCATTTGAGTAAAACCATCATACCTATAGCTATCATCAATCCACCCAAAACGCCTTCAATGCAAAGTTTTATAAAGTTGTTAAATTTGTTATGCATCATTTGTATTTCCTAAAATAAAAAAATCCTATGCAAAAGCATAGGACGAACATTGTCGTGGTACCACCTAATTTTGAAAGATAAACTTTCCTCAAAGTTCGATAACGGAAACCAACCGAAAGGACTACTCGTTTTCACCCTTCAACTCCAAAGTGAATATCTTTTTGCGACACGGCAAGGCTCACACCACCCCTCACTCGCTGTACAGTGTTAATTCGCAAACTCTTGTGCTTTTTCACAGTTTTTTACATTATAGCAAAAAAGAGCAAAATTGACAACAGTTTTGCGCGCACTTTAATATATTTATATATTAAAAGTCAAAATTTACAGCATATATCTAAACTGTATTGCCATAGCTACCCATTAGCAAACCACCCTGCAAATAGGTTGTAGGCACTTTACCAACTATTACGCTTTCGCTGACCAAAATAGGTATGTCAAAGTTGACCGTGTGATGCGTTTGTGGAATTATCAAATCAATTTGACACTGCACGTTGATATACATTCGATGTAGCGTTTGGTTGATGCCAACACTTTCAAAATTAGACGTAAAAGTGCAATTTACTGCTCCAATCGGAGTTACTGTAATGATGATGTCTGGTCCCATTTCTGAAAATAATGGTATACCAGATATTGTTCCAAATGGAATTTCTATTTGTTCCTTGGCGAGCATATCAAGCTTTTGTTGAGAAAGTATTGCCGTTTTGCGTGCTAAATTGTTTACATGCAAAGTATTTGGCGACAATAATGTGATATTTCCATCGCTATCACGTTCGATATTAAGTAGCGAAGAGAATTCGTCACTATTCGCTATCACTACTGATACTGCCTCGTTCACGACAAAAAGAGTCTGTGCGCTAATGCGAGCTTGTGTGATGTCAATCAAAGTTGGCAATGTAGATTTCCAATAAACATTGAGCAAAATTATTACAGTTAACACCAAAAAGATAACCAAGAATAGCGCAACCCTCTGAAAGAATTTACGCCTTCGTTTTGCATTTTTCGATTTGTTTACTACAACGTATGGCATACAACACCTTTGTACAAATATATTCAGTAAACGCCAAAAGTGTTACAAATTTTTGTTACTTAGCCTTTGTTCGTGGCCTAAATAGCACGGACACAAGGTAGCCTGATACGATTGCAATGGAAATACCCGTCGCACAAGATGCAAGCCCTCCAGTAAACGCCCCGTATACCCCCTTTTCCTTAGCAGCCTTCAACGCTCCCTTAACCAAAGAGCTACCAAAGCCGGAAATAGGCACGCTTGCCCCTGCACCAGCAAAGTCGATAAGTTTTGAGTACAGCCCAAAACCTTCTAACACTGCACCTGTAATGAGAAATATTACCAAAATTTTACCATTGGTTAGGTGTGTAAAGTTAATTATTATTTGTCCAAGGGTACAAATTGCACCCCCTACCAAAAAAGCCTTTACAAACATCAAAAATGTTTCCATCAGATTGTAACCTCCACCAGATGCGTAATTGCAG
>JAFTNE010000115.1 GCA_017452035.1 Clostridia bacterium | reverse complement strand
TAAAACGCCTGTTTTGTCAAGTAGATGCACGAAAAAAACATCCTAGGCTGTACAAAAATACTTCTTTGAAAAAAAGTTTCGAAAATACAAATTTTTTTTAGAAAGTGGGATAAAATGAGTTGACAAATGATGTATATTGAGGTATAATATATGCTGTTAACGCGGTCGTGGCGGAACTGGCAGACGCGCAAGACTAAGGATCTTGTGGGTAACTCCATGCAGGTTCAATTCCTGTCGACCGCACCACAAAAAAGGAAATCTCATTCGAGGTTTCCTTTTTTGTTTTGTCGTAGATAGTCGCGCGAATTGCATAATTATATGCAGGTTCACGCGAGAAATACGGCAAACGAAGAACAATTACTTTACGCAAGCAGTCCCGTGTTTCAACGCCCTGCCCTTGAGGCAGATTCCTGTCGAAAATACAATTCCTGGACGCTCGTATACTCGCTATTCCGTCGAGCTTGCGCTCTCCTTACGCCCACTACCAAAATCGAGTATTTATGCGAAATGAGCGTATAAATGCTCGATTTTTTTGCATTTTTGATGTATTTATGCGGTCAAAAAACCATTTTTTTGCCATTTACCCCTATTTTTGGCGTCCATTTTGGCGTCCACTTCAAAGTCGTGTTTTATCCACATAGCAAAAGCCGTTCAAGTGATTTTCTCGAAGGACTTTTTTGCTTGATTTTTTAGAATTCGAATTGCACCAAATCCATTTGCTTTGTCATGAACTTGTCAGGAAAGTGCGTATAAACTCGCCCAACAAGGCGTTCCGAACTATCCCCCATCCAAGTATCCACAATATCAGGTCTTACATATTGCACACAAGTCGTTGCAAAGGTATGACGCAAAAAATACTGGGCAACTTCTTTATCCTGCATCACTCTCTTAAACACACGATTTAAGGTGTCTAATGCACAGTTACAATCAATTGGCTCGTTGACGTTGATGTACTTTCTGGCTTGCTTAGGAATCGGAATTTTCTTATACACCTTGTCGCCATCAGACGTTTTATGCTTTGCGTTCAAGGCAATCAAGAAATCGCCTTCAAAACGAGCGTCCGTCAACTCAAAAGGACGCAACCCAAAATAATATTGTAAAAGTAATAATTTACGGTACGGCTCAAACTCAGGCAATAAAAGCAATCCCTTTAGAATACATGAAGATAAAGCCTCAAGAAAGGAGCTCATTGAAAACCTTCTCAGCTACACAACCGACCCCATGAGTTTGCTAACCGCAGCTATGTTGATTAAAAGAAAATTTACTCTTGATGAAGTCATCAATAACTTCTATTCTAGCTATGACTTCTACAATGACAACTGGTTCTAACCACAACTATTGATACCAGACAGAAATAATACGAACCTGATTTTGAATGGCAGATTTTGCTTGATACTTCGTTAAAATCCTCGGTCAACCGTCAAGGTTGCCCTGCGGTTTTGCCTTGTCTGATCCAAAATCTGCCTACCCAAAATTGCTACGCATCTCAAAGAATGGATTTTTCGATAGATTTTGGGAAAGGTGGGCGCAGTCGT
>JAFTNE010000114.1 GCA_017452035.1 Clostridia bacterium | reverse complement strand
GCATACCTACCACTGGTACTAAAAACGTACAAGTGCCACCAAATTGATGCGCAAATTGACCTTGACGGACGAAATCTTGACGGTAAGTACACACTTGTTATGGTAATAAAAAGCAAAAGGTGTTTTGGGTTTTACTTCAATCGTGCCTACGACAAACGCAAGGGGCTGTATTTGCTGTGTGTTCGCAGTGTTGGAAAAGACACGTTGTGGAACAAAATAAAGCTGTTTTGGCAGTTTTTTCGCATATTCTTTTTGGGTATTGACAAACCCATGGAGACCAAAAGATTTTTTCTGCTACCCTTTGACAATGCCTACGTCACTCTCAAAACACCACAAGACTTTTGCATGGACGGAGAAAAGCGCACACTGCAAGGAAAACTGCACTTTTGCAAGCAAAGCGTAAACCCACCCATACAAATTGTAAAAACACCATTTTTAAAGGGGAAAAGGGGCACAAAATAGTCTTGTAATAAATTTTGACGTCAGGTTAAACTCGGCAAATTGAAATAAGCAAAAAGAGATAGGCAAAAACCTATCTCTTTCGTTTTAGTTATTTAGTGCCACTGTTATAGCAAGCCGTTATTCCACATAGCACGTTGCAAACCTACACTACTTTTGTTCTTCAACTTGTTGAGGTTTGTACTTGTTGATGTTTTGTTGCATGATGGAGCTTGCGTAGTCGCCAATTTCCTGAGTGGTCATGGCTGTAACCTTTTCCACTGGCAAAACGTCCAAAATGTCAAGTTGTACAACGGAACGCTTAAATGGGAAGTTTTTGTGAATTTTTTCCGTACCGTTCAACGTCATGATGACAATTGGTGCTTTTGCGCGTTGAGCAACTTTGAATCCACCATTTTTGAAAGGTAGCAAATCAAGGCCTGTCTTGTTGCGAGTTCCCTCGGGGCAAAGGCCAATGCTGTGGCCAGCTTTGAGGAATTGCGCAGCCCTCAAAATGGTTTCGATTGCTTTGCGATCGTTTTCGCGATCGATTGCCAAGTAACCGACCTTGTGGATACATTTGCCAGCAATGGGAATTTTGAGGTTTTCTGGCTTGGAAATAAGCAAAATTTTGTACTTTTTGAACAATCTTGGTACAATTTGACTATCGAAATTGGAGCGATGGTTGTACACAAATAGATAGCTTGTGTTGGGATCAAGTTTCTCCAGTCCGGTAACCTTCAATTTTACCCCAGCAGTGTCGATAATCCAACCATTTACAAAGTTAAACAGCCAAGTGTAAAACTTGCTGGATTTTTTGACAGGCTTTTTGGTATTGATGGGCAAGGTTACCAAAAAGGCAAATACAACTACTACAACAAACCAAGCCCAGTAGGAGCCGACAAACAAAAGTAGAACCTTCCAAAAGTCCGTCCAAACTGTTACAAATCCACCAAATACCGACAAAAGTGTCGTGGTGATTACTGCCATTATCATCAAAAATAGTACCATAAATTTACCCTGCTAAACGTATTATATCCAAAGTATTGCCAACAACGTGGAATACAATAAACATTATTACACTTTTGTTAAATTTTGTCAAATAAAATTTTCTACTCGGCAGCAGTTGCAGTAAATTCGGTAACGTCCAAAATTACTTCGCCATCAATTTGCAAAGCAACACCACGGTCAAACTTTACGGTAATTTGCTTGCCTTTGCGAACTTCTACGCACTTCTTTTTGATGTGTTCGCCTTTGAAAATTGTTGGAAAAATCATCAACGTACTCAAACGTCCCTTGCCAAACAACGTCATTACTGACAAATTGCCGTCAAATCTGTCTTGGTCGGGAGTTGGGATCATTCCTCCACCGTAGTGACGACCAATCATACAAGGAGAAAGCCAAACTTTTTTGTAAGACTTACTTTCGCCGTCTACGATAACTTCGGCATTGGTTGCTTTGTAGTGGAACAACAAGCCCTTGATAGCAATTGCTGTGTAGTCGATATTTTTTGTAGAATCCTTGGCGCGAATTTGTTCGGCAACTTCGCAACAGTAGCCGTCAATTCCGTAGCCGATACCGTTTACAAATTTGTATGTTTTGCCCTTTACCTCTACTGTGGGCAAATGTTTGAGATACTTGTTTACAAGTACAGGTTGACCGTTTGGTGTGCCACCAACGTCTGTCAAAAAGTCGTTACCACTGCCACCACCAAAGTAGAAAACGTCTTTTGTAAGGTTGTCGCAGTCAACGTGGTTTACAAAGTAGTTAACCGTGCCGTCGCCACCCACCAAAATGCAACCGTCAGCATCCGTTGTGTTTATCACTTGTTGATAGTCGTTTTGCAACGCATCAACAAACTCCAACGTGTCATTTGGGTAAAACGCGCTTACCTTTTGCGCTTCTTCAAGCCCTTTTTTGTTGTTGGCCATTGGATTGTAAAAAACTACATACTTCATAGAAATCTCCCCCTAAAATATTTCTTTTGTAATTTTTGATAGCAAAATACTTGGTGTCACACTTTTACAGTATTACCTTGGCTCTATGCTCAAAACGAACATAATGCCATTATATCTTGTATTTTGATGACGAAAGTATAGCTTGCAAATATAAAATAAAGATAAACAATACGCGCATATTTAATTAAAATATGCCAAAACAAAGCAAAACGGATGCAAAATTGCATCCGTTTTGCTAAAAACAATATTTGTATTGAATATGTTTCAGAGTACAGTATGACTATCTAACTGTGTTGTAAAAGCCGTGCAAAACACTGCTAAATGTGTTTGCTTTGACAATTTAGTCTACAAAGTACACGCGACCGTCTTTGATGGTTTTGGGTACAGGCTCACCATCGGGATAGCCCAACACACAAAAACCAACGCCTTCCACGTCATCTGTGATGCCCCACTCGGCAAGCAGTTGTTTGCCCTCTGGGGAGTAAAACACTTCCTTGGCGCGATGTATCCAGCAACTGCCAACACCAAGGCTATAAGCTGAATTCATAAGGTTTGTCATTGCCACACTGCCATCATAAACGTAGGTGTGTGCCACCTTGGATGCCAACACAACGATAACGTCCTTTGCGCCGTAAAATGGATCGCCCTTTGCGCCCATAACATCAGCATTGAGCTTGGATAGCTTTGCAACAACACTATCGTTGGTGACAACAACAAAAATTGGCGCTTGCAAATTGCGTCCTGTTGGGGCATTCAAGCCACAGGCAACAATTTCGTCAATGAGATGTCTTGGGACGTGTTGAGATTTGTATTTTTTGCAACTACGGCGTGTTTTTAGCACTTGGGTTGTTTGGTTCATGCTGGATTACCTCCTACGGAAAGCAATACAATCGCTACAATTACTATTGCAACAACACACAGAACTGCGTTTGTGATGGACAACCAGTTGAAGTATTTTTTGCACATAGAGACAATATAAATAATCAAGCTGACTGCATACGGAATCATCAAAATAATTTGAAGTGGAATTAGTGCCAAGTAAGCCAGTTCGATTGGTCCAGCGTCAGGATTGGTTGCCGATTCGTGTTCAATTCGGAACACTTCTATCATCAGCCACGTATTGTACACCAAACACAGCAATAGGATTACAAAAATTATTATATTTAATACTAAAAGCGCTTTGTTCTTTTTCATACATACCTCCTTTTGCACTACAGGGTGCAATTTGTAACTTTTTATAGTATTATACTTTACAAATTAATGATTGTAAATACCCAAATTATTGCAAATTAATCAAAATACAACGTCAAAATGTCCAACTCGGCCCAAGGGAATACGTCGCGCCCTTCCTTCACAAAGCCCAATT
>JAFTNE010000113.1 GCA_017452035.1 Clostridia bacterium | reverse complement strand
AGTTGGAAATCTTATACCAAAAGTATTACGAAAGTAAAGCTAGTGACGAAAATAACTATTCTGTTTGCTTTTTGATTAACCAATACGGCGAAGGCTACGATTTTAATAATCCAAATAACCCCGAAAACGAAAAGCACGTTAACCACTTCTTATTTACTGGCGACTTGGAAGAAGCTGGCGAAAAATCGTTGGTGGAAAGCAACAATCTGCCCAATGTTGTGCTTTACAAGGCTGGCCACCATGGTAGTAACACATCTTCCACAACTGATCTTCTTTCAGTAATTCAACCAAAGGTAGTTTGTGTATGTTGTTGTACAGGTAGTGCACGATACACCGATGAGAATGCAAACAAATTTCCAACACAACAAACTGTCAATAACATTGCTCCATATACTGATTTGATGTTTGCAACATCTTTGTATAGTAGTACAATTAGTTCAGGATCTGCTCCCCTCAACGGCAACATAACCCTCACTTGTAACAATTTGGGTATCAACATCACAGCATCAAACAACGTAACAATGCTCAAAGACACTGATTGGTTCAAGGCAAATCGCACCTGCCCGACAGCATGGCAATAGGACTTACACACAATGATAATTTTCAATTTTGACGGAACGTCCCACGGCGTGGGTTATACTGGCACAATTTGTGGTATCCCCAAGGGCGTTTGCGTCAACATAAACAACATCAATAGCGCACTTGCAATACGCAAAAGTGGTTTTGGCAGGAGTTCTCGTCAAAACTTTACCGACAAAGTGGTGTTTGTAGGGCACGAACAAGACAACCAGTTTATCACTGACGGAAGGGACATCACCTTTTTTGTCGCAAACACCTCGGTGGAAACTCGCCCAAACATCACTGCTGTGCGCACAGGTCATGCCGATTTTGTAGGCACAATTCGTCATCCCCATTTGACTGCTCGCGACGTTGCCGAAATTGCATCAGCGCGTAGCTCACTTTGCTACGTGGTTTTGGGTTGCATTTGTGCTGAAATTTTGAAAGATTGGAACATCTCCACAAGCTACCATGTTGAGCAAATTGGTAGTGTTGTAGCGCAAAACAATGGCAATAGCGATAGTTTTGCCTATGAGCCATTTCCATGCACTGACAAAGTGGCATTATCTCAAATGATGGAAGAAATTAGCTGTGCCAAAGAGCGTGGCGATAGCCTTGGTGGTGTGGCAGTTGTACCGGATAAAGTGCCTGCTGGAATTGGGGAAATTTTCCCATACCACAAACGACTGGATGCACAACTTTCGGCACATCTTGTGGGAATCCCATCCGTCAAAGGTATTTCCTTTGGCATTGGTAACGATTACGCAAGCTTGACAGGCACAACGTCTCACGATAAGCTTACCGTTGTTGACGGTAAAATTGCTTACCAAACAAATAACTGTGGTGGCATTGTTGGTGGTGTTACCACCGGACAAGATATCGTCATCAAGTTGGTGGTAAAACCCGTGCCAACAGTAAAGGGTGTTACCACAATCGATACCGAAACGCTTCAATCAGTTTCACAACAATACGAACGCGCCGATACATGCGTTGTGCCCAACGTTGGTTTTATCGCGCAACACATTGTAAACTACGTGTTAGCAAACCAAGTTTTAGAACAATACAATCAAAACCCAAATCAACTCCCCAAAAGGTAATCACAATGGAACTTAACCTTGGAAAATTTAATATTGACCATTACGCCCACTGCCTTGTTGTAACTGATGGAAACTTGCAACAGCTTTACAACATCACAGGCGACAACGTTTTTATTATTCCACGTGGCGAAGACGCCAAAAACTTTGATACAGTCAAACAGCTATGCAGTTGGTTTTTGCAAAAAAACCTCAAGCGCAACCAAACTGTTGTAGCTGTTGGTGGTGGTAGCGTGGGCGATACCGTTGGCTTTGCCTGCTCTGTGTTTAAACGTGGGGTTAGGCTTTTGCACGTTCCAACGACACTGCTTGCCATGGTCGATTCCAGCATTGGTGGCAAAACGGCCATCGATTTGGATGACGTAAAAAATGCAGTTGGTAGTTTTTACGAAGGGGACGTTTTACTTGACACCGATTTTTTGCAAACGCTTGACGACACCCAAATGCAAAATGGCATGGGGGAAGTTTTGAAGTATCGCATGCTTACCGAGCAGGTGGACGAGGTGTATTTGCAATGTGGCATTGAGGATGTAATTTGGGCCTGCATGAACTGGAAACGCGCCGTGTGCGAAGTGGACCCCATTGACGAAAACTATCGCCAAATTTTGAACTTTGGACATACAATCGGCCACGCAATGGAGCTTACACTCGGTATTCCTCACGGATTGGCAGTGCTAAACGGCATCTACTACGAAACTTTGCTTGCCTACAAACTGGGCTATTGCAACAAGCAATACTTGGATAAATGGCAAGAGGAAGTAACAAAAATTGCCAACGTTTGTCCAACGCTGACGGAAACCATGCTGGATAACACAATCTACGACAAAAAGAACGACAACGACCTTATTACTTTCAGTTTCCCCTGTAAGTACGGTCGCACACAATTGCCACTTGACGAGGTTAAACGCTTACTACTCGGCAAGTAATAGCAAAATGCACATCTTATTGCAAGATGTCTAACACACAATTCAAATAAAGCTCATTTTAAAGTTTTCAAGTACTGTACACGTTTTTTGAGTTGCATACTTTACCAACTGAAAGCAAACAGTCTGTATTTTGGAACAAGATATCTAACGTCAATACAATTTTTTCAAACGTCTGCCATTTCGATTGTATCAAATGTCTTGTATTTTGCAAAAAATTGTAGGGGAGGGGTTGCCCCTCCCGAATACAACCAATAATTTTGGTGTTACCACTTTTCGCCTATATGCTAAACTTTAACTCACAATTTAATATTGATACGTCTGTTTGCTATGGCGACAAGTCACTTTCCCATCGCGCGCTTATTATTGCATCCATTGCCAGTGGCACAAGCACAATACGCAACGTTTCTCTTTGCGATGATGTTTTTGCAACTATAAACTGCTTGCGTACTTTGGGCGCAGATATTCACGTTGATGGCACAACAGCAACGGTAAACCCCATAAAAATGGCAAATGATAATGTGTTACTCAATTGTCAAAACAGTGGCACAACAGCTCGACTACTTGCTGGCGTTGTTGCAGGTCTTGGCATTACTGCCGCCTTTGTTGGGGACGATAGCCTGTTATCTCGCCCAATGAAACGGGTAACGGAGCCACTTGCCAAGCTGGGTGCAAAATTTACATTTGCCAGTGGCACGTTGTTTACAGTACATCCAGCAAAGCTTACTGGTACAACGATTACTGCTCAAGTTAACTCTGCCCAAGTAAAAAGCGCAGTGCTACTTGCTGGGCTGTTTGCCGATGGCGCGACACGCTACGTTGAACCCATACCAACGCGCCCTCATACGGAAAACATGCTTGCCCATTGTGGAATTGATACCACCAACTGCACTGTAACAAAAAGCACTCCCAAGCCATTGGATGTAACAATCCCTAACGACATTTCTTCTGCAAGCTTTTTGATGTCGCTCGGGTTACTTACTGGCAAAAGTTTGGTTTTACCCAACGTTGTTATAAGCAGTGGTCGTGATGGTTTTTTGACAGTTGCCAAGCGCGCTGGCGCACAAATATTTACCGAAAGCCCTCGCATTGTTGCTGGCGAATTGGTAGCAGATATTCGCATTGAACAAAGCACCTTGGCCGAGTTTTTTGCCACCCCAACGGACGTTGTAAACGCCATTGACGAAGTGCCCATCCTTGCAACTTTGGCTCTTGCAACCAAAGGTACACATTGTTTTGAAGGTGTATCGGAGCTTGCCCACAAGGAGTGCAATCGCATTGATGCCATCATCGATATGGCGCAAGTTTGTGGACAAACTGCCACCTTTGACGGAAACAATCTTGCAATTGTTTCCAACGGAAAACTTCCCACACAACCACATTTTCACGTCTTTGGCGACCATCGTATGGCAATGTGTGGTGCAGTGATGTCCCTTGCAAGTGGTGGTGGCCGTGTAGATGGTTTTCCAGTGGAGGTATCTTTTCCAATCTTTTTGCAAGCAGTGGGAGTTTGCCCCAAAAAGTTTTGTGTATTGGGCAGTAACGTTACAAAGAGTATGTCTCCAATGCTACACATGTCCTTGGCAAAAAATGCCAACGTTTGTTGCAGTTATGATGCAGTAAACGCCCCAGCTGATGCAACGGACAATGATCTTTTGCAAATACTTTCGCAGTATGATGGCGCAAACATCACGTTGCCCTTCAAAAACCGTGTTGCAACATTGCTTGGCGCAACCACTCCATCGGTAAACACTGTTGGCAAAAACATCACACCAACCTCCACAGATGGCTACGGTGTGGAGATGGCTCTTGTTGCCAATGGAATAGATATTGTAAACAAACCCCTTTGGATAGTGGGCGCAGGTGGTGGAGCAGAGGCAACCATTTGCCACCTAAAAGGCAAGTGCCAAATGCAGGTAATAAACCGTACTGCATCAAAGGCGCAAGCACTCACACAAAAGTACAGCCTTTCAACGGATATATATGAGCCTTTTGGTATTTTGACCTTTGTTCCCGAGTGCAAGTTCGAGCAAAATTTGCCACTGCCAAGTAGCTGCCAATTTGTGTTTGTTGCTGCCTACAATGGAGCAAGTGGCCTCATTGAAAAGGCAAAACAACGTGGCATCAAGGTGGTAGACGGCCTGCAAATGCTATACCACCAAGGCGCAAAAACGTTTTCGCTGTGGACAAACACACCTATCCAAAATGATTATCAAAACTTTCAGAGCTTTCTAAAACAAAACAACTAAAAATATATTTTTAGCAAATGTCCTTTTGCCCAGTTGGCAAAAGCGTGCATTTTACCACTCAAAATCAAACAAGGTAACACAATGAAAATTCTACTACTAAATGGTGTAAATATGAACATGCTTGGCAAGCGCAACCACTCTTTGTACGGCGCAGATACCTTGCCCGAGCTGGAAAAAAAGGTGCAACAATATGCCGAAAGCCTTGGCGCAACTGTTGTTTGCGCGCAAAGCAACGTGGAAGGAGAGCTTGTCAACATTTTGCAACTGACCGATTGCGATGCAGTAGTGCTAAATGCTGGTGCATACGCTCATTACAGCTACGCACTGCGTGATTGCATTGAGTGTATAGATATCCCCGTTGTGGATGTTCACATGAGCAACATCTACGCTCGCGAGTCTTTCCGTCACACGGACGTTTTGGCTAGCGTTTGCTCTGCAACCTTTGTTGGCAAAGGCATCCAAAGTTACTTTGATGCAGTACAATTCCTGGTAGAAAACAACGGAACCACTCAAACTTCTATTTGAGGAATTTTAGCCCCTCAGTATTTTGTTAGCATCAACTAATTACAAGATATCACACGTATAGTTTGTAACAGTGGGTGACAATCGTTTAATAAAAAAAGCTATTTATTTCTTTTTTTGTATATGCAAACAATGCCTACCAACTATTACATAATAGCCAATCAATCGCTATGAAACTTATCATCATTGGTTTTGCAACCAGTTACAAAAGTACCGTTGCAAAACATCTTTCAAAAAAACTAAATTTGCCACTGTTTGACGTGGACAAACTGATAGAAGAGCAGGCAGGTATGCCCATTTCGCAAATTTTTGCCGAGCATGGCGAAAGCTATTTTCGTGAAATGGAAAGTGCTGTCATTTGCCACCTTGCCACCAAACCCACAGGTATTGTATCTTGTGGTGGTGGCAGTGTACTTTCGCAGGACTTTCCCAGTTTGGTGCAAAACGCCACAGTGTTGTGGCTAAAAGTGGATGCGAAAACTGCTCACAAACGCCTTAATGGTGTAACTCGCCCATTGTTCGATAACCTTACAGTTAGTGAGCTTTCAACAAAAATTGACCAACGCAACCCATTGTACGCCAAGTATGCAACAATTGAGTTGGATACAAGTGGTAAACCATCCAAACAGGTAGTGGACGAGGTTTGCAAGCTATTACGCATTTAGACATTTATTCACCTAGTGTACAATACCATACCATCTCAAAACTTGTGCAGTTGTACAAGTTTTTTGTCTATTTACCAGTATTTTGCTAATTTTTACAATTCTTTAACAATTTAGTAACAATTTTTTATAATAAAAAAGGTACAATATATCAAAAAATAGGAGCACTGTTATGATTAGAATTTTCGTAGTAGAAGATGACAAAGACCTCAACCGTTTTGTTTCGACCAGTTTGCGTAACGCTGGTTACGACGTTGTGTGCTGTTTTGACGGCTTGGAGGCTTTGGAAAAAATGGACGAGTTCAAGTGCGACTTGCTACTTACCGACATCATGATGCCACGTATGAACGGCTTTGAACTTGCCGAAAGTGTGCGCTCTTGCGACAAAACAACCCCCATCATCTTTATGACAGCCAAGGACGACAAACCATCCAAAATGCTTGGTTACAACATTGGCATTGACGAGTACGTAACAAAGCCCTTTGATATGGACATCCTACTTATGACTATCAAAGCAATTTTGCGCCGTGCCAAAATCGAAACGGAAAAGGAAATTACCATTGGCAACTTCTACATGAATGTGGAAGAACGTACAGCACAACTAAATGGCGAAGAAATTTCGTTGACGGTACGTGAGTTTGATATTCTTTTCAAAATGCTTTCCTACCCCAAAAAGACGTTCACGCGCAGTTCGCTTATGTCGGAGTTTTGGGATTACGACTCATCTACAACAAGTAGAACTGTGGATGTATACATGGCAAAACTTCGCGAAAAAACAGCCGACTGTAATGGCTTTGAAATTGCCACAGTGCATGGTCTTGGTTACAAGGTGGTGCTAAAATGAAAAAACGCAAAGTACGTAACGTAGGATTTTCCTTTTGGGATGCAGTGCCATTTTTCGTTTTAATAGCGCTAATCATGCAAATTGCAATACTTGTGTACGACTACATCTGCGAGCGTACCGATAATACCGGACTAATTGCAGTGCTAATTTTGATACTGATAGTAATTTTGTCGGCATTTTGCACCTTTGTGGACTACATTCGCCGTAAACTTACCATCGACAAACCCACCAAAAAGATTTTGTATGCCACCGAGCAAATTTCTTCTGGCGATTTTTCCGTCAGGTTGGATATCACTCACGATTACAACAAGTACGACCAATACGACTTGATTATGGAAAACCTCAACAAGATGGTGGCAGAACTGCAAAAAAATGAGGTGCTAAAAACCGACTTTATTTCCAACGTCTCTCACGAAATAAAAACTCCTTTGGCAGTAATACAAAACTACGCAACACTTTTGCAGGACGAAAGTTTGGATGCTACAACTCGACACGAGTACGCACAAACTTTGATTGGCGCAACCAAGCGCATCACCGACCTTATCACAAATATACTAAAACTAAACAGACTAGAAAACCAACAAATTCAAGAAAAACCCGAAGTGTTTAGCTTGACCGACTCGTTGGCCGACTGTGTTGTAGATTTTGAAATGTTGTTTGAACACAAAAACATCCAGCTTGATTGTGACTTGGATGACGTTACAGTGTTTAGTTCCAAAAGCCTTTTGGAAATGGTATGGAACAATCTTATTTCCAACGCCATCAAGTTTACACCAGAAGGGGGAAACGTTGGCATCTCACTTAAGCGCGTGGGCAAAAACGTTCAAGTATCCGTTTCTGATACTGGTTGTGGTATGTCAAGCGAAACGGGCGCAAAAATCTTCGACAAGTTTTACCAAGGTGATACATCCCACGCCACACAGGGCAACGGTCTTGGTCTGGCACTTGTAAAAAGGGTAATAGATATTGTTGGTGGCGAAATATCCGTTCAAAGCGAACTGGGCAAAGGCAGTACATTTACAATAATTCTAAAGGACGTAGTGCATGAAATTTAATTTTAGCGACTTTTGGAAACGACTTCTCAACCCACCCACTTGGGCCAAGGTGATTACGTTTATTGTGACAGTTGCCAGTGCAACAGTATCTATCATTTTGGCTATTGCTGGTTTTGATGGCAGTTGGCGAGATATTGTTGCCTACGTGCTTTTTGGTGTGGCAGGTCTGTCCCTTGCGTACAGCGTGTACCTCATTATCCCCGTTATTCCAAAAATAAAAAACAAAATAGTAAATTGGTTAGAAAGCAAGTCCTTCACCAACCGAGTTTTGCACGACTTCGGCTTTAAAACCATTGTAACAGCAGTGATTTCTTTTGCAATGAGTTTGCTCAACAGTGTGCTTAACGGTTACTTGGGCATTGCAAACAAGTCCATTTGGTACGGCGCACTTTCGGCATTTTACATAGCGTTGGCATTTGTGCGTGGTAGTGCATTGCTTTACCACGGCAACAGACTTGGCAAAAACGCCCCCAACACCAATGACGAACAAGCCAAAGCCAAGGTATACCTTCGTAGTGGTATCTACACGTTGGTGCTAAACGTGGCGCTTTCCGTAGCGATTGCACAAATGATTTTTTCCAATGCTCACTTCGAGTACGTTGGTTGGACAATTTTTGCGTCCGCCGCATACGCTTTCTACAAAATTACAATGTCCATCATCAGCTTTGTTAAAGCCCAAAAGCAAACGGATTTGACAGTGCGTGCAATTCGTAACATCAACTTGGTAGATGCCCTTGTATCCATACTTGCATTGCAAACGGGTTTGCTTTCCACATTTGCCGATGGCACAATGGACGTGTCTCTCATGAACACTTTGACGGGTACAGCTGTAAGCCTGTCATCCATTGGTATTGGCATCTACATGATAGTTTCAGCTAACAAAAAACTTAAACAATTACAAAAGGACGTAGACAAAAATGAGCAACAAATTTAACTATAACTATTCAGCCCCCACCGAGCAAGAACGCAAGGAAATTGACTCCATTCGCCGTCAATACCAACCACAAGAACACACCGAAACCAAACTCGAGCGACTTCGCCGTTTGGACAATCTTGTAAAGACTACATCACAAATTTGGGGACTTTGCCTTGGTATTGTGGGCTGTTTGATTTTTGGTCTTGGACTGGCAATGGTATTGGAGTGGAACATCATCCTTTGGGGTATTGTTGTGGCAGTTGTTGGCTGTGTGCCAATGGCAATTGCATATCCCGTGTACAAAGCAGTGCTTGCCAAATACAAAAAGCGTTATGGGGACGAAATCATCCAACTTTCCAACGAAATTTTGAACGACACAGATAAGCAAGACAAGTAACGGTATTGCACCCATTTGTTGCAAACGTTCAAATGTAAAAAGGTGCAAATTTTCAAAAAGGCAAACATATTTCTATATCAAATAACAAATAAACTGTAATCAACAAGCGACTGCATTGTGCAGTCGCTTTTACAATTCTTTAACAAAAAAGATACAATTCAAAAACATAAACTTTGCGTTTTGTAAACATTGGTTTTGTACAATACACATGTAAAACAAATATAAGGAGTATTTTTATGAACGCTATAGAAATAAGAAACCTTTCAAAAAGTTTTCGTGGTTTGTATGCAGTTAACGATTTGAATATGACCGTTCCACAAGGTAGTATTTACGGCTTTATTGGGGAAAATGGTTCGGGTAAATCAACCACTGAAAAAATTATTTGTGGGCTTATTCCTCCCAGTGGCGGTAGCGTAAAACTTTACGGTAAAGATT
>JAFTNE010000112.1 GCA_017452035.1 Clostridia bacterium | reverse complement strand
TTTTCCTCACGGTCAATGTGCGCAGCTATGGCAATGCCATTGTATTGTTTTGCAAGTGAAGTAACGTCTTCTACGGAAATTTCACTTGCCACAAGCAACATTCGTGGTTCGGTAGCGATAACGTTGTCGTCCTCGTCCATTATCCACTGTTCGCCAAAAATTTCCGTACGGTTTTGTAGATTGGTAAAGTCTATACTGTTGTAAAAACTTTGCAAATCGTCAAATTCTTCAAATAGACACAGTATGTGTATGTCTTCGGCCGTTTGCAACTCCATGGCAGGCACAACTACAACGTCATAAGCCTTGCCCACAGCAATTGCCACTTGTACGTTGGCAATGGCATTGTGGTCAGCAATGGCCACGGCATCTATGCCTGTAAGCTTTGCCCAACCCACAATGTTGGCAGGTGTCATTTGATCATCTGCACAGGGGGACAACGCGCTATGGATATGCAAATCGTAAGTAATTTTCATGGTAGGACTTGTTTGTAATTAGGTAGTGGTGTTAGCCTTGTTTTGCAACTATTGTGATAGCTTGATACATATCCAGACTGGTTGCAATCACGTTGATGCCTTGACTTTGCGCACGATCAACAAGCAGTTGGTCTGGTTGGCAATCTTCGCAAAGGACAACCACAGCGCAATCTGTCAAAGTTGCAACAGCGCACACGTTTACGTTTGTCATGATGGTGTACCATGCGCAATTAGGTGTGGCACGTCCCATAACAAAACTTAGCAAATCTCCGGCGTATCCACCTTCAATTTGTCTGTCAAAGTCGCACTCGGCGACAGTTGTTGCCTTCAATAGGTTTGCAAGTTGTTTTACTGTCATTGTTTTGTTCCTTTGTCCATTGGGCAAACGGTGTCTGCTGGAACGCGACCCATCACAATGTCCTCACAAAAGGCTCTGCAACTGGGTGCGCCACAAATACCACAGTCAAGGTGGGGCAAAGTTTGGTACAAGCGTTGGATTTCCAACAGCTTTTCAAATGCCACCTGACGGTCGTTATCAAAGCGTTGACCGTTTGTATCCAGTTGACGTTGTACAAGGTAAAACTCCAATGGTTTGTCAATTTCTTGCAAGGTGTTACCAATGGATGGGAATTTTTTGCGTAGTTGACGTATGCGCGCTTTTGCTACAAATGGGTTTTCCACGTTCAAAACGCCACCAACACATCCACCAATGCAGGCGTTAAGTTCCACAAACTCCACGTCCGTCATAGTGCCATTTTCCAAACGTTCCAAAATGTCGATAACGTTTTCAATGCCATCAGCAGCAAGGTACTTTTCGCACATCACGCCAGCAGCCTCGCCACCACTACTTGCCCATTGCAGTCCAAGTACACCCATCTCCGAAAGGTTTTTGCTTTCTTGCAATTTTGAGATAACTGGCATCAAAGCCATGTATACTTCCGAAACGGAAAGCACTCCGTCTACGTAGTTTTGTTCAATAATTTTGTTAGCCTTCAATGCGTAAACCTTTGCAGGACATGGAGAAATAAAAAACACTCCAATGTCGCTTTCTGCTACGCCATGGCTAATTGCTCTTTCGCGAGCAAGCTTTGCCGATACGTCCACTGGAGGGAGTAGTGGCAAAAGGTTGGGTTTCAAGTTTTCAAAACGCTCGTTTATCAGCTCCAACACTGCAGGGCAGGCTGTGCTAATGATGGGCTTTTTGAGTTTGCCAGCAGAAACCAGTTTTTGAGTAACTTGGCTGACAAGTTCAGCGCCAACACCAACTTCAAATACAAAGTCAAAACCAATCTTTTTTAGAGCAGTCAAAATGTAGTTGATGTTTGCAACGTTGTTGAATTGTCCGTAGAAGGATGGTGCAACAAGTGCAATTTTGTACTTGTAGTTGTTGACCATTTCCAACTTGTCGTAGCTGGGAATTTTTGCTAACGATTTACAAATGCGTACGCACTCACCACAAGCAACGCACTTGTCGTAAATGATGCTTGCTTTGCCATTGCGAACACGAATAGCTTCGGTAGGGCAACGTTTCACACAAGAGCCACAACCAATGCACTTGGATGCGTCCAGTGTTACGGTATGAAGTTTTTTGAGATTAGTCTTTTGCAAAACAAGTTCCTCCGTAGTACTGCTTATTAGGGGTGTGATGCGTTTTGTAGATTAGGGCTAAAATTTTACCGTTAGGGTTATTTTTGTTCCTACGCCCAAAGTGCTTTCAATTGCAAAGTCGTCAGTGTATTTTTTCATATTAGGAAGTCCCATTCCTGCGCCAAATCCAAGGGACCTAATGTCCTCGGTAGCAGTGGAAAATCCCGGTTGCATTGCTTGCTCGATATTGGCAATGCCTTCGCCACTATCTATAAGTTGAACAACTATCTTGTCCAAGTAAATATCAGCAATGGCCTTGCCACCATTGGCGTGTATAACCATGTTGATTTCCCCTTCGTACATAGCAATGGCAATGCGTCGTATGTCCTGAGGATTTACTCCCAAACCCTTCAAACAAAACTTTACGTTTTCCGTTGCCTGTCCGGCAGAAACAAAATTGTTGCCGTCAACGTCGTACTCAAGATGCAAGTGTTCCATGTTACTCTCCAGGGCTGTATTAGCAAGATTCTCCAGCGATAAGACCAGCAGAGTAAAGTAGTCCACAAGCTGAAAACATACGGTGTTGTGTTGTCATCATAACCAAACCCTTTTGTTGAGCAAGGGCAATGGCTTCGTCACTGGGGCGTTTGCCACGCACAAAAACAATGCACACCATATCCATCATTTCTGCAGTGCGCACAACTTGTGGATTGCAAAGGCCGGTAATAAGTACCGATTGGTCTTTTACGTATGCCAAAACGTCACTCATCATATCCGAGCCACAAGCAGAGTGTACTTCGTTGTGTTTGTTTTCCTCACAGCAAACAAACTCTGCATTCAAAATTTGAGCTACTTGTTCGATTGTCATAAAGTGATTCTCCAATTGTGCAATTACTCGTACTTGGCCAAAATGCCAGCAACGTCGTCTGGTGTAATCTTGCCGTAAACGTCGTCGTTGATGGTCATAACTGGTGCAAGACCACAGCAACCTACACAACGAGTTGCGTCCAAGCTGAACTTACGGTCGCGAGTACATTCGCCACTTTCGATAGCCAAAAGAGACTTAAGTTTTTCGTAAATATCGCCAGAACCTTGAACGTAGCAAGCTGTGCCAAGGCAAATGCCAATGCGATATTTTCCCTTTGGGAACAAACTAAATTGTGAGTAGAACGTAACAACGCCGTAAACTTCCGACAATGTTACGCCCAATTCTTCTGCAACGATAGTTTGTACTTCGTAAGGAAGATATCCGTACAAATCTTGAGCAAATTGCAATGCTGGCATCAAAGAACCACTTTGCTTTTTAAACTCGGATAGCTTTGCACGCAAAGTTGCCTCTTGTTCTGGTGTTCCCTCAAATGGTAGTGTAGTACCTTTCATATATAACCTCCAAAAATTGTCAGTGTGTTTTACCTTTTTGTATTGCCAAGCGAATATTTAATTTTATTGACGTCCTATTCAACAATATTACATTGTCCAAGGCATGCCGTTTTTTGTCAAAATTCCACTATGGCTTGTTTATTATATCATATTTTTTAATATAACGCCAAACCTATTTACCCCCTAAATTATACATAAAACTAATGCGCCCATAAATTTTAATTATAATAACGAAATAATATATACACATGTTATTGCTTTGTTAGGTGTTTGTGCTGTAAGACGGATGCCTATTCAGCACGCTTTGTGGTAAATTTTTGCAACAAAAAACCACCTTGAAAATTCAAAGTGGTTTTTGATTGTTTGGCTATTTACGGTTTTTGATTGTTTAGCTATTATTTGGATTCCTTTGCTTTTGAAACAAGTTTTACAACAAGTTTGTAAACTTCCATGATTACAACCATTGCAAATGCAAGGCCGATAGCAATAAGCAATTGAACAGGTTCCAAAGCAACAGTTTGGAATACGCCAGTGTTTAAACCAGGGATGTAAACAACTGCCATTTGAAGAACGAAACCAAGGATAAACGCAAGGTTCAACATTCTGTTGTTGAAAGTTGTCTTGTGGAATACCGTGTGTTCACTCTTAACGTTGTAGGAGTGGAACAATTGTGTGATAGCAAGAGTTACAAATGCCATTGTAGAACCAACTTCGTGGCTACCAATTACAGTTTCACCGATAATGTAACT
>JAFTNE010000111.1 GCA_017452035.1 Clostridia bacterium | reverse complement strand
GTTAGCTGCACGTCCCGGTGTTGGTAAATCGGCAATGGCAATGAACATTGTAGAAAACGTTGCAAAACAGGGCAAGACTGTGGCAATTTTCTCTTTGGAAATGAGCAACGAGCAAATTATCGAACGTCTTATGTCCAGTATGTCGGGCGTTCCACTTGAATATATCAAGTCCGGTCAACTTCCTCATGGCGAGGCCGATTTGGAAAAACTGCGCATTGCACAGGACACAATTTGCTCCAAGATGAAGATGTTTGGTAACGACTACGCATCCATCAAACCATCGGAAATTGCATCTCAGTGTCGCCGTCTCAAACAACAACACGGTTTGGACTTGATTGTTATCGACTACATCCAGTTGATGAACAGTGGTGTTGATGCAAAGCAAGGCCGTCAAAACGAAGTTGCAGCCATCTCCCGTGCTCTTAAACTTTTGGCAAAGGAATTGAACGTTCCCGTTATTGCACTTTCTCAGCTCAAACGTGATGCAGAAATTCGCAACATCAAGGGTAAAGAAAACCAAGGTGGTGGCGAACCAGTGCTTTCCGACTTGCGCGAATCGGGCGCAATCGAGCAGGACGCCGACATTGTACTTTTCATCCACAAGGAAGAGGTTTCTGGTGTGATGAAATACAGCCTTATTGTTGCCAAGCACCGTAACGGTGAACAGGGCAAAATTGAACTGTTCTGGCTGGGCAAAATTGTACGCTTTGTCGATGCCGAGTACCTTACACAACACGGTATCAACATGGGCCAAGTTGTGGAAACTCCCACACAGCCACAGGATGACGATGATTTGTCCTTTGGCGATAGTATCACCGATTTCTCCGAGTTGGGTGATGTTGATGGTGGTTTTGTTGATTCGTCCTCTGACGATATTCCACAAGAATAATTTTTTAAAATACAGGTAAAAGATATGAGTGAATCTAGAAATTTTATTGAAGAAATAATTGACGGCGACCTTGCCAGTGGCAAAGTTAGCTCGGTATATACACGTTTTCCCCCAGAACCAAACGGTTACTTGCACGTAGGCCACGCAAAAAGCTTGTGCATCAACTTTGGCCTTGCAAAACAATATGGTGGCAAGTGTAACTTGCGTTTTGACGACACCAACCCCTGCAAGGAAGACCAAGAGTACGTACGCAGTATCAAGCAAGATATTCAATGGCTTGGCTTCCAATGGGACAAACTGCTGTTTGCAAGCGACTACTTTGACGTAATGTTCGACTGCGCTGTAAAGCTCATCAACAAGGGCTTGGCGTACGTTTCGGACGAATCAGCAGAGGAAATTCGCTCTCGCCGTGGTACTTTGACGGAACCTGGTGTAGAAAGTCCCTTCCGTAACCGTTCCATTGAAGAAAACTTGCAACTTTTCTACGATATGCGTGATGGCAAGTTCGAGGATGGCTCCAAAGTTTTGCGTGCTAAAATTGATATGGCATCCCCCAACCTAAACATGCGCGACCCAGTAATTTATCGTGTGTTGCATGCAACTCACCACAACACTGGCGACAAGTGGTGCATCTACCCCATGTACGACTTTGCGCACCCAATTGAGGATGCATACGAAGGTATTACACACTCCATTTGTACGTTGGAGTTTGAAGACCACCGTCCACTTTACGACTGGGTTGTAGTAAACTGCGATTTCCCTTCGCCTCAACCACAACAAATTGAGTTTGCACGTCTTAACATCACAAACACAATCATGTCCAAACGCTTTTTGAAAAAGCTTGTTGACGAAGGTAAAGTTATGGGTTGGGACGACCCACGTATGCCAACACTTTCTGGCTTGCGCCGTCGTGGCTACCCAGCAGCAGCACTCCGCGATTTTTGCGAACGTATTGGCGTATCCAAGGCTAATTCCGAAGTGGAAGAAAGTTACCTCCACGCTTGCGTAAGAGAAAACCTCAATGCTAACGCTAACCGTGTTATGGCAGTGTTTGACCCAGTAAAGGTGGTTTTGACCAACTATACTGGCAGTGAGATGCTTTCCGTTGAGGATAACCCCAACGCTGACGAAGTTACCTATCGTGACGTTCCATTTAGTAGCGTTATCTACATTGACCGTGCCGACTTTGCGCTTGTACCCCCACCAAAGTATCACAGACTTAAACCCGATGGATATGTTCGCTTGAAGGGCGCATATATTATCCACTGTGATGACGTTATTTTGGACGACAATGGCGAAGTGCAAGAAATTAGATGTTCCGTTGTTCCTAACTCCAAGTCGGGTAGCGATACAAGTGGCGTAAAGGTAAAGGGCGTTATCCAATGGGTAGACGCAAACACCTGTGTTAAAGTTCAAGTGCGCAAGCTCCAAAGTTTGCTAAACGACGTTGTTGACGGTGTTACCGACTTCACTTTGCGCTTTAACGAAAACTCTATGCAAGTTGTTGATGCCTACGTAGAACAAAGCTTGCTTAGTGCCCAAGTGGAAGACAAATTCCAATTTATGCGCGTAGGCTACTACGTTTTGGACAAGGACAGTGACGGCGCAAATTTGGTGTTTAACGAAATTGTTGGCCTCAAAGATAGCTTTAAGCCTGGCAAATAGCAAATGTATGTCAAATATCCACATTGATGTTGACAAACAAACTAAAATATAATATATTTATATGTGATGATGTATTAGGCATACGTCGTCACTACAAAGGGGTAGACCCCTTTGTTTGCAAAACTTTTGTAACAAACAACGTATAAAGGTGTTTTATGAAACTTTGTAAAAATTGTGGCGAAATCAACGAAAACGATTCACTGTTTTGTTGTAATTGTGGCAAGACGGACTTTGTATTTCAAGAAGAAGTAACTTGTCCATCTTGTGGTGCAGTAAACGACAAGGGGTTTGTTCATTGTACAACCTGTGGCAAACCACTTTCCGTTGAGCCTACACAAACTGCAACAACAGCACCTGTTGCTGTGGACCTTCGTGCAGAAATGACCGACTTGTATGGTGGCTCTGCTGATCAATCGGAAACTTCCACCTGCCCTCAATGTGGCGAATTGCTCCCTTTGACGGCAATGTTCTGCCACAAATGTGGCGCAAGCGTGGCAAGTCTTTCTCAACACAAGGTTGTCAAACGCAAAATTTGCCCTCATTGTGGTCAATACAACTCAGTTGACACTCAATACTGCTCCTACTGCTTTTGCTCACTTGCTGATGCGCAAATCACTCAAATGCAAGTAGTGCACGAAGTTAAAAACTTGGGTGATGTGGTTGTAAAGCAAACAATGTTAGACGATGGCTCAGGCAAAAGAAGGGTTTGCACCAATTGTGGCGCGCTTAACCCTGCTGACGAGGTATTTTGTGTAAGCTGTGGTCTTAAATTGGAAGTTGACCCACAAAAGAAGTACTGTCCCAACTGCAGTACGGAAAACCAAGGGGATGCATCATTTTGCATCAAGTGTAATTGGTCATTTGAAGGTACTGCTCCAAAGGGCCCCACTTGGGAGTGTCCTCACTGTAAAGCACTTAACGAACACGATTCGACATTTTGTACCAACTGTGGTAAACAACGCAAGTAACGGAGGTAATTTATGAACAGCTCTAACAGTTTTAATCTTTGCCCACATTGTGGCAACTCTAACACACTGAACGCTCGTTTTTGTTCACGTTGTGGTACTCAACTTAAAGTTCCCGAGGAAGTAGTTGTTTGCCGTACTTGTGGTACTCGCAACTCTCCAATGGCAAACTTCTGCCGTAACTGTGGTAGCCAACTCAAAGTGGGCGAACAAACAAAAATTTGCCCAAGATGCCGTAAGGAAGTGCCCATTGGCGACAATGCTTGCACTTGTGGCTACTCATTTGCAACCATTACAACAGTAACACCAACTGCTGGCGCACCCGTTCCAGTACGTGAGGAAAAGAAGGGCAAAAAGGGCAAAAAACAAAAGGCGCCAAAGGGCAACAAGCCTGTTGCATCCAAAAAAGGTGGCAGAGCATTTGCCATTGTTGCATTGATATTCTTGCTTGTATTTGGTTACTTCTTTGCAGCTCCACAAGAACTTCGTCCAAGTTTTTTGGCGTTTGACAAAGGTCTTTTCTACGAAGGAAAAAATACGGCTTATGGATACACATTTATTTTGCTTTTGTTGTATCAAATCATTGATGCAGTAAGCAACCCAGGTGGAAATATGTTCAATGCAATTATGGGCGCTCTTGGCGACAGTGTTGCAGAAATCATGGTATCCATCATGGTAGTTATCTTTGTGTTGAGTGTTGTAATTCACTTGCTTGTTTGCATTGTTCGTATCTTTAGTAGCAAGCGCTCCAAAAAGGCTAACAAGTTGTATTTGATACTTGCAATTTTGACAACAATTGCAACGGCTTTGGTACTTCTTCCACAATTTTTGGGAGCCGATTTCCTTGGTGGTATTTTGCAAATCTTTGCAACACCCGAAGGATTTGGCTTTGGTTGGGTTCTTTGTGCAATTCCTGTGTACTACTGGTTCTTCTTTATCTACTCTGCAATTGTAAAGTCCAAACCACTTACCGAAACAGTAGCATAGTAAGTTTTAACTAAATAATTTTTCAAAAGGGCAGCGATAGTGCGCCCTTTTGCACTGAAATAGGCAACGTTGTACAAAACTGCACAAAGTAGTGCAAGCAAAGTGGTTTAGCAATGCAAAATATTTGCGCTGGTAAACTGTCAAAACCGTTGATTGCTACAAACTGTTGCCAATACAAAACCGTCAACTTTGACAAAAGAGGCATCTTATGAAAATTACATCTAACTTTTTGAGAGAAAAATTTCTAAAATTCTTTGCTGACCGTGGTCACGCTGTGATTCAATCGGCAAGCCTTATTCCCGAAAACGACCCATCCGTTTTGTTTACAACAGCTGGTATGCACCCACTTATCCCCTATCTTCTTGGACAAAAACACCCCAAGGGAACACGCCTTTGCGACGTACAAAAGTGCGTACGTACTGGCGATATCGAAGAAGTTGGTGACGACTCCCACTTGACATTTTTTGAAATGCTTGGTAACTGGTCCCTTGGCGACTACTTCAACCACGAGTCCATCAAGTGGAGCTACGAGTTTTTGACCAGCCCCGAGTACCTTGGTTTGGATGTTAATCGCATTTCCGTAACGGTATTTGCTGGTGACGAGGACGCTCCTCGTGACGAAGACTCTGCAAACGTTTGGAAAGCTTGTGGCATCCCTGCTGAACGCATCTTCTACCTTCCAAAGAAAAACAACTGGTGGATTGCTGGTACAACTGGTCCATGTGGCCCCGATACGGAAATCTTTTGGGATACAGGCAAACCTGCTTGTGGCCCAAATTGCGACCCAAGTTGCGACTGTGGCAAGTACCTTGAAATTTGGAACAACGTATTTATGCAATTCAACCGTCAAGCTGATGGCACTTACCTTCCACTTGCTCAAAAGAACGTTGATACAGGTATGGGTTTGGAACGTACAGTTTGCGTTTTGAACGGTTTGAAGTCCGTTTACGATATTGACCTTTTTGCTGGCGCGCTTGCAAAAATTCAAGAGCTTTCTGGCAAGGCTTATGACGAAACAACCAAAAAGGCAATGCGCGTTATTGCTGACCACGTTCGTACAGCAACGTTCCTGCTTGGTGACCCTGTGGGCGTTGTTCCAAGTAACGTTGACCAAGGTTACGTTTTGCGCCGTTTGATTCGCCGTGCAGTTCGTATGGCAAACTCTTTGGGTATGCCAAAGGGTAGCATTGCACAAATTGCCCAAGTGTATATTGAAGTTTACAAAGATGTTTACACCGAACTTACGGAAAACGCAACAAAGATTATTGACGAACTCAACAAGGAAGAGGAAAAGTTCTCCAAAACTCTTGTTGCAGGCGAGAAGGAGTTTTTCAAGGTTAGTTCTCATATTCCTGGTAACGTTGTTCCCGGTGGCACAGCTTTCAAGCTTTACGACACCTTTGGTTTCCCTGTGGAAATGACAGTGGAACTTGCTGCTGAACAAGGCTTTACAGTTGACCTTGATGGTTTCAAAAAGAAGTTTGCCGAGCACCAAGCAAAGT
>JAFTNE010000110.1 GCA_017452035.1 Clostridia bacterium | reverse complement strand
GGAAATTGAAAACTTTTTTGCAGACAAACAATATGACAAAAATCGTTTGACAATTTTGCACGCACCTGACGCTATCACTTGTCACGATAAGCCAACAGAGGCTATCAGAACCAAAAAGGAAAGCTCCTTGTACAAGGCTTACGAATTGATGAGAAATGACGACACTGCTCGCGCGCTTGTTAGCATTGGTTCTACCGGTGCTGTTTTGGCTGGTGCTGTTTTGCGTGTTGGACGTATCAAGGGTGTAAAACGTCCTGCATTTTGTCCAATTTTGCCAACCGTTCAAAATGGCTTGGTATCCATTTGTGACAGTGGAGCTAACGTAGACTGTGACCCAATTAACCTTCAACAATTTGCCGTTATGGGTAGCTTGTATATGCAAAAAGCATACGGTATCGAAAACCCTCGCGTTGCACTACTCAACATTGGTGCCGAGGCAGAAAAGGGCAACGAACTTGCTAAAAACACCTACCCACTTTTGCAAAGTACGCCTGGTATCAACTTTGTTGGCAACATGGAAGGCCGTGAAGTGCTTGATGGCAACGTTGACGTTGTTGTTTGTGATGGCTTTGCCGGTAACGTTTTGCTTAAATCTACTGAAGGCGCTTGCTTGAACATGCTCAAATTAGTAAAACGTGCATTTTTGGCTAACTTTGTATCCAAGATGGGCGCGCTACTTTTGAAGGGCGAAGTTAAAAAGTTGAAAAATTTGATGGACTACAACAACTATGGTGGCGCAGTTTTGTTGGGTGCTAACAAAACCATTGTAAAGGGCCACGGCAGTAGCAAGGCAGAAGCTGTTTACCAATGTATTAAGCAAGCTTACAAAATGGAAGTTAACAACCTTTGCCAATCCATCAGAGATGCTCTCGCTCAACAACGCTAATATAAATTTGCAAATACAAAAATCCACAACAACCGTTGTGGATTTTTTTATTTTGTCCGAGGGTCTATACTTTTGCCTCCATTACCACCAGTAGATAAACAAATTGCGTATTGGTACACTATGCTCCAACTAATATAGCAGTTTATAACTTGTAGTACAATATAGCAAAAGAGCGTTTAGGTTGAGAATTGTTCTTTCACAAACAGCTCTCTATATGGAATACTTCAAATACACAATTCTCTTATGCGACTAACGTCCCAACAAGACAATACACAAGTTTATGTACAAATACAACACAAATACACCCTTTTACAAGTGAAAATAGGTAATTTGACTGCAATTATTGTCGCGAGACCTCATGTGTCTTTTGATAAAAATTGCCATTGTAGTTACAAAATCGGCATTGGTAGGTGGCACAGAACCAATGATATCGTAACGAAAAATTTTGTTTGCGCGTTTTAGATTTCCATCGTTATAACAGGTAATCAAACAATGACGAATAGCTTTGCTGACGCTGGCCACAGTTGTGGAATAACGATTTGCAATTACCGGATAGACATCTTCCGACAGGTTTGTTGCATGCTTGTCGGCAAGCAACACCTCCACTAAACAGTCGCGCAAATATGTACGACCAACTACACTATTTCTAAAACCAAGTGCCAACATCAAGTCTTCAACTAAATAACACATCGATAGCTCGTCGCCATCAACAGTTGTAGTTTTCCCAATACTACTAAACATCAAAACAACCTCCAATATGTTAACATGTGCCAAGTATATCACACTTTTTTACAAATTGCAACACTTTTGAATAATTTTTTACATTTTAATAAAATATTTTTGAAGGTGAATTGCCCTATTTCGCACTACTGATGTGCCTTACGCCTAAACAACAATGCCAAAGACCTTTACAGGCTTTTGTTTTAAAGCTATTCTTTAACTGCGTTCTGTGAATATTTTGCTTTCAAAAAAAATTCACACCGAATTATTTTCTAAACAAAAAAAACTATGCATACCTTGCACAACAACGCGCAGTCAAGATTACAACAACATGCAAACGGGCGAAACACTGTATCAAGTATTGATATTTATATATAATACATTTACTTTACAAAAGCAAATCAAAGTGCTAAAATTATTCCTTGTACAGAAAATTACTAACAACCACCATACTACGGTGCATACAATAGATGTTGTTGACTATAATGTCGGCACAGTTTTGGAGAACACATGTCACAAATTGCAAAGAAGAAGGGCACTGTCGATTTAACGCAAGGTAACCTACTCAAACAACTAATTCTTTTTACACTACCCATCATTGCAACGGGTGTTTTGCAACTACTTTTTAACACGGCTGATTTAATTATTGTAAAGTCGGCAAGTGAAACTGCTAGTGGCGCAGTTAGCGCAACGCACGCTCTAAACAACCTTGTAATCAACTTGATTATGGGTATTTCCATTGGCGCAGGCGTACTAACTGCACGATATTTTGGTGCAAATGACAAGCAAGGCTTGTACGAAGTTGTACATACCTCTTTCCCTACTGCATTTTTTGGTGGGCTGATTTTTGGAACGATAGGTTTTATTTTAGCGCGACCACTTTTAGAGCTGTTCAACACACCAGCCAATATGATAGACCAATCGACAACATACATTCGCATCATCATGTGTGGTGTACCTTTCAACGTAGTTTACAACTTTGGCGCATCCATTTTGCGCTCGGTAGGTAACGCTCGCAAACCTTTACTTTATCTTACTATTGCAGGTGTTACAAACGTATTTTTAAATATGTTTTTTGTTTTCGTTTGCAATCTTGACGTAGAAGGCGTTGCAATTGCTACAATTACATCGCAACTTTTGTCCTCAATTTTGGTTGTACGCGAACTAACCAAAGTAGACGGTCCACACAAACTACACCTAAAAGAAATGAAAATTTACCCCAAACAATTGGGTAAAATGGTTTACACTGGCTTGCCTGCAGGCGTGCAAGGCGCAATGTTTAGTATTTCTAACATCATCATCCAATCGAGCGTTAACAGCTTTGGCGACCTTGTAGTTACAGCCAATGGCGCAGCGCACAACATCGAAGGCTACGTATACACTTGCATGAACAGCTTTCACCAAGCTGCAGTGGCGTTTGTTGGACAACATATGGGTGCAAAAAAGTACAAGCGTATTTTGAACATTTGCCTCACCTGTGTTGCGTGCGTAGTTACTGTTGGACTGGTTTTGGGCAGTGGCGCATATTTGCTTGGCGAACCACTACTAAGACTACTCATCAACAAAAACGTTGTTGACAACGCTATCGAATTTGGTTTATTGCGACTATCTATCATTGGCACGACATACTGTTTTTGTGGCTTTATGGACGTTATGTGTGGCGTTTTGCGTGGCATGGGAAAATCTACCGAGCCAATGATAATGACCATCTTGTCCGTTTGTGGCATCCGTATATTGTGGATTTACACAGTGTTTGCTCAAAATCACACATTGGAAACACTTTACCTATCATACCCAATATCTTGGGCTATCTGTGTTGTGGTACAAGTTGTATTTTTCATCTTTACATACTCGGCAATGATGAAGAAAATCAAGAAACAAAATACACCACTTGTGCCAACAGAAGAAATCAAACAATAAGCATTATTACAAATTTGTTGTACAAATAGAGGAACAATACCATGAAAATTGACCTTACAAAACAAATTTTATCTTACAAGCGCGAAAATGCACTGCCACCACGCGCCTACTACGTGCCATTTGACAAAAATGACCACATTGGCTACACTCATCACATTGTAGACAGAACGACTAGCAGTAGATTTACGTCACTGGATGGCGAATGGAAAGTTAGCGCGTACCCACGACCAATAGTAGATTTAGCCGTTGCACCAACAAGCAAGATTACAGTGCCAAGTTGTCTGCAACTACATGGCTACGACCAAATTCAGTACCTAAATTGTAGGTACCCTTTCCCATTTGATCCACCCAAAGTGCCAACTAACAACCCAACCTTTCACTATCGCAAAACCTTTGATATAACTAATCCTACTGACAAATACCACCTTGTATTTGAGGGTGTCGATAGCTTTTTTGCAGTGTATCTAAATAGAAACTACGTTGGCAGTGGACAAATTTCCCACTGCACCAACGAGTTTAACGTTACAAACTACATCAAAAAAGGTACAAATACTTTGGACGTTGTAGTAGTAAAATGGTGTGCAGGCAGTTACCTCGAGTGCCAAGACAAGTTCCGTTGGACGGGTATTTTCCGTAGTGTGTACCT
>JAFTNE010000109.1 GCA_017452035.1 Clostridia bacterium | reverse complement strand
TTGTCTACTTAGGAGAAAAGGTAGAAAAGTCCTCCCTAATACTTAGCAACCATGTTGGGGCTTCTGGACCAATGTCTTGGGAGTTGTACCCCGAGTTTCCATTTAGGTTTTGGGGGACGTATCAAATGAACGGCAACTTGAAGATGATATATCAATACCTATCAGTAACCTACTTCCACCAAAAAAAGCATTGGCCACTGTGGCTATCACGCATTTTTTGCTTGATTGCTGCGCCCGTTATTAAGGGGATTTATCGTGGACTGGAAGTTATTTCCACCTATCCTGACGTACGACTAAAAAGCACCATTACAACAAGTTTACAACTGATTGAAGAGGGAAACAATATTGTTATCTTTCCCGAGGACTCCTCTGTGGGATATTTCGATCAGATGACGAAGTTTTTTTCTGGATTTTTGTTCTTTGCAAAAATATGCTACAAACGTGGTTACGACGTGCCAATTTTTGTTGCGTATTACAGTCGAAAGAAAAACACCACCGTCATTGACAAACCCATAAAATACTCGGCTTTAATGAAAAAATACGAGGGATTGTCTGACGTGGAAATTTCCAAAATATTACTGGATAGATGCAATCAAATAGGGGAAGAAATACTGGCAGGAAAATACAAATAAAATCGTACACGGGGATAACTGCAATGGTTATCTCCTTTTACGTTAATTGAAAAATAGCCTGGCCAAGGATGCAAGAGCCTATCAAATGGTGCATTGACGACTATACAAAGGATGGTTACTGCACCTTTTGTGACAAAAAGTCGTCAAATGGGGTTTTTATCCACCAATTTGCATACAATTTGCAAAAATGTGTTTACAATTTTCCAAAAACAATGTATACTGTGTTTGCAAAGTTGATATCTCGCGTGAAGTGTTACGTTTAGGAAAAAGCGTAAACGAAAGGGCTCATTTGCACTGCGGTGAGGTATTTGGTCCGTTGCAAAAGAGACAATTTGGTTTCATTTGCCAAAAAACTCTCGATTGTTAAGTGTTACTTACGGACTGCTTTTGCAAAATTGCAAAGGGCGGTTTTTTTTATGAACAGAACGCTAAAAATTAGCTGTACGGCTATGTTTACAGCTGTATCCGTTGCCATAAACTACTTTACGGCAAAGTTAGCGCCAAACATGGCACTGAGTTTTACCATTGCCGTATGCTTTTTGGCAGGCATCTACTTGGGCGCTTGGCCTGCAATGATTGTAGGTTTTATGGGGGATACCATTGCCCACCTGATACATCCACTGGGCGCAGCATACAATTGGTTTTTGGCAATTTCCACTGCGTTGTTTGGCGTAATTTGCGCATTGGTTTACAAAATACCACTAAAAAGCAAGTTACTAAAACTTGTTATTGCTTTACTAATTTGCTTTGTCGTGTGCATTTGTGGACTAAATACCTTTGGTTTGTGGCTACAATACAAGGTGGGTGTTGAACCGGGTTTTGTTGGACTAATTCAATTTTTGACAACGGACATCCCTGTTGATACAAGCTTTTGGGTGTATCTAACAGCACGATTGCCCAGCTCAATACCCAACATCATTATCAACGGTATTGTGGTTGCCATTGTGCAACAGTTACGAGTGTTCGACAAACTGTTTTGGCACTTGGATGGTGAAAAGGAAAGATAATTTGATAAAAAAACAAGAGAGACGATACTTCGTCTCTCTTTTTATTTATACAGATGTTATTGTTTATACGTATATTATGACTTAGCGTGTGTTGTTATTTTGTTTTGTTTTCTAACTCCTATCGTCCAAAGGTATTGCACTACTTTACTATTAAAAGCTAAATTTGTAATGCGTTAGTTAGCATCCAAACAAACGTACACCTGCATCTAAGCATATTGTGCGACCAAACACACAACTATACGCAATCTACTTTACAAGTTCTTGCGCCAAAGATTTGATTTGACAGATATTAACGTCGTTTACGGCAGACATAATTTTCACTTCCGTTTGGCAATGGGTAAGGTTTTTGCATTTTTCCAACATACCCTTCATCACTTTGGTTGCCATAGGTGCCCAGCTACCGTTTTCGATAAATGCAACTTGCTTGTTTTGGAAGTTGTGCTCTACCAATGTGGAAATAAATTCGCGCATGAATGGGAAGATTTCGGCATTGTAGGTGGTTGTTGCAAAAACAACTTTGCCATATCTAAATGCATCTTCAACAGCCTCGGCCATGTCGCATCTTGCAAGGTCGTTTACCACAACTTTGGGGCATCCAAGCTCTAACAGTTCTTGTTCCAAAAGCTCCACTGCCTTTTTTGTATTGCCGTAAACGGACGTATAGGCAATTACAACCCCTTCACTTTCCACACCGTAGCTTGACCAAATGTTGTACAGGTTGAGGTAGTAACCAAGGTTTTCCGTCAAAATTGGGCCGTGGAGTGGACAAATTGTTTGGATATCTAATGCAGATGCCTTTTTGAGCAAGGCTTGCACTTGTACACCGTACTTGCCCACAATGCCAATGTAGTAACGGCGAGCCTCGCATGCCCACTCTTGATCAACATCCAATGCGCCAAACTTGCCAAATGCATCAGCAGAAAAAAGTGTACCCGTTGTACTTTCAAAACTAACCATAACTTCTGGCCAGTGTACCATTGGCGCCATTACAAAGGTCAAAGTGTGGTTGCCAAGGTTCAACGTGTCCCCTTCGGCAACAACAACCTTGCGCTCGGCAAAATCGGTGCCAAAGTAGTTTTTCATCATGACAAAAGCGCGTGCGTTAGATACGATTTTAGCGTTGTGGTAGGCTTGCATAAAGCTAGCGATACTGCCCGAGTGGTCGGGTTCCATATGTTGCACTACAAGGTAGTCAACTGTTTTTTCGCCCAGTTGACTTTTGATATTGCCAAGCCACTCACTAAAAAAGCGCGCGTCAACACTATCAATAACTGCAACGTTTTTGTCAACAATAAGGTACGAGTTGTACGCCATTCCATCGGGTACAACGTATTGACCTTCAAAAAGGTCTATTTCGTGGTCATTTACGCCCACGTATTTGATGTTTTGTGATAACATTTCTCCTCCGTGCTATATCTTCTATTAATGATAAAATTATACCACAAACAGTTACAAATTAACAACAAAATGGCTATTGTTACAATAAAAAATATCAAAAAAGAGAGGCTTGACGTTGGCCTCTCTGTTTGTTTGTTTCACGTTTGTTATACTTTGTACCCTTTTAGATGCTCTGCAAAAAAGCCTTCGAGGTTATCAATGTCCCCTTGTGGGTAACCGTCCGTTGGCAAATTGTGCTTGTTGATGAGTTGGTCCGTCAACAAAAATACCTTTAATCCTAATTTTTGCGCAACCATATCTTCTAGGGCATCATTGCCCACCATTATGCACTCTGATGGGTGCAAATTGAACTGTTGCAAGATATCTTGGTAGTAGGCAACGTTGGGCTTGCAATGACGAGAGTTTTCGTAGGTAGTATACAGTGCAAAGTCGTCCGGATTTAGCCCTGCCCAATTGATGCGTTGGTTTGTTGCCGTTTGTGGGAAAAATGGATTTGTGGCAATGATGATACGCAAACCAAGCCGTTGCAGTTTTGCCATCATTGGTGGCACTTTTGCATTAAAACCACAAGCATTTTTTGCAAGGGCAAAGTTGCTTTTGTAAAACTCTGCAAAGATATCCACGTCACTGCGCTTGTCTTCGCCGTAAGCTTGGGCATAAACATCCCAAAAGACTTGCTCGTTGGTTTTTGAGCCATCATTTTGCACCATTGCTTTCATGCCAGCCCAAACGGTGTTGATAAGCTTTTGTGGTTCGTAGCCATAGGGCGTCATTGTTTTGACAAGGCCAGCCATGTATGTTTTTATAAACGCCTCTTCGTCCATTGGCAACAGTGTGCCATCCAGGTCAAACAAAATTGTTGTAATCATATTGTATCCCGTTGATGCAACTGTGAGCGCTTGCCCCAATTGTTAATTAGTGAAAAACTCGATCCTTAATACTTTCGGCAAGTGAGCCAAAAAGACCGGACAAAAAGGCAGAAATATATGGCAACCATATCATTCCCACACCACCAGCAATCATGCCAATGTATGTAGCTTTGCTATCCGAAGGCGAGTCCACACCCGAGCCAATAGCAAGAAAAATTACACCAGCAATTAGCACAAGAGCGCCTACTACTTGCAAAATTTTTGCACTAATCATTGTAAATAGGTAAAAGATGCCTTTAAGTATGTACAGTAACAACATAACTGGTATTGCAACAATACCCAAAATGATGCGTAAAATTATCATATAGTCTCCTAAAATTGCAACTATAAAATTGTTGCAATGCAATTTTTTTTTAAGATATATAGCAAATTGGTTTTGACGTTTTACAAAACGTTTCAGTTTATCAACCAAAAGTGATACTGCGTACCCAGTGGATAAAGGAATCGCACAAAGCTATCAAAAACGCGCCGATACGTGGCATGTAGTAGATAAAGATGCCCAATGCTATGCCAGCAAGGGATGTGCCAATACCACTCCAAAACTCTGCACCAGTATTAAAAAAGCAACCAATAAACATCACGGCAGATGCAATTACCAGAACTCCACCAAGTAACGTTGTCACAATAGAACCAAATGCTGTAAGCAAAAACAAAATCAGCTTAAAAACATAGGCAATAATTACCAGTGGAAGTGTGATAACCCACAATAGCAACCTAACAAGAAACATACTATTCCCCCGAAAATTTTGTTTAGTATATTATATCACAACAACTGGCACATGTCGACAAAATTAAAACACAAATTGCTACAAAACAAAGGCTACTCAAGTAGTTTGCCTGCAATAAACATCAATATGTAGGCAAAAACGTCCCCTTTGGTCACATTGTGACAAAACATACACTTGACTTGTGCAAATAAGTTTAGTATAATTTTTTTGATTGATACATCAAAACAGTACAAACAAAAACTTTTACGCAACACATAACTACTCGTAGTCTAATGGATAAAACAATGCCCTCCGACGGCATCGTTCCAGGTTCGACTCCTGGCGAGTAGACCAAACTATAGGTACGCCAAACAAGGCGTGCCTTTTTTTGTTTGCAAAGCCTATTTGTATTGCAGTAAATAACATTGCAATCACAATTGTACATTGGTGCATAGATATGGAAATAAACCTACTTGTGTTACCCGTTTATTACCATGGTTTGTTGCCACCTGCAACAGTAATCCCCTCTGTTGCAATTTGGTTTGTGCTGTGGTATAATTACAAAAAGGAGGCGACAATGATAGGCAAAATTGTAACGGTGGTTGTAGACAGGCCGTTGGGCACCTTTCATCCCACACACAAAGATATCCTTTACACCGTCAACTACGGCTACGTGCCGGGCGTTTTTGCCAACGATGGAGAAGAACAAGATGCCTACGTTTTGGGTGTAGACAAGCCAATTGAGCAGTTTGTAGGCAAGGTTGTTGCCATCATCCACCGACTGGACGACGTGGAGGACAAATGGGTTGTTGCACCACAAGAGTCAACACTAACCAAGGAGGAAATACTAAAACAGGTACACTTTCAAGAAAGATTTTTTACTGTGGAAGTGGAAATGTAACAGTATTTGCACAAAAAAATTAGATATAATACACAACAACAGACTTGGTACAACTAAACAGTTAAAAAACAAAAGAGCAAGCACAACCATGCTTGCTCTTTTATCTTTATGCAAATTTTGCAATTATTCTTTACTAAATTGACACTAAAAACAACACACACTACCTTTTGTCAATTGCATCGGCAATGGCGTAGAAGATGGGGATTGTCAAAAATACTACCCACATTGGGTGCCAAAGTTTCCACATAACGCCACAAAAACAGTACACAAATGCGCAAAATACTGGGTAGGCAAAGTGACTTACCTTTTTGTGGTGAATACAGTCAACAATTGAGTAGTACACAGGCACAGTTAGGTACAACGTCCAACCAATACCCCAACCATTGCCCAAACATCCCCAAAGGATGTATGCCACTGTTACAACGATAACGTATGGCAACGCGTACAAAGCACGAATAAACTTACCCTTTTTGCCAGTGGGTGTTTCTTCGGGGGGAAGTTCATCATCATCTTGACAATCTCTTTCATCCTCGTCAACGTCAACACTTGCAGTGGGAGCAATTACAGGTTGGTAGCTTTCAACATCATTACCAACAAGCTCGTCCAAAGATACTTCGTAAAGCTTTGCAAGGGAAATAAGGTTGTCGGTATCGGGCAAAGCCTCGCCACGCTCCCACTTGGAAATGGCCTGACGAGATACGTTAAGTTTGTAGGCAAGTTCCTCTTGAGAGATGCCTTTATCTTTGCGAAGGCGATACAGTTTGTCGCCCAAAATTTGTGCGTTAGTCATGTAGATTTCTCCTTTTTTTGTACACATTGTACATCAACAAAGCCCACAACACCACCAATTTTGCTTTGCAAATACGCAACTATTGGTTGCAAAATACAAAAACGTGATATTTTGTGCAAAATTTAAGCTAACTGCATGCCCCAAAATACAAAATACACAATGAGGTTGATGTCTATTACACTATCAAGCGTTTGTAAATTTCAAAGGGTTTTTAGTATCCCAGTGTATCGGCAACGCGTTTTGCAAACGTTTCGATACAAACGTAGTAGATAACAAAAAATACCGTCATAATTAGTCCACGCGCCCAGCCCCACAAAATCCACGAGCCAATGGTAAGGATAAGTGGTACGCTAAACGCAATGGCAATTGCCAACTTGTTTTGGAAAACGGTAAGCGCTATCCAATACAAAACAAAGCCAACAACTACCATAACAATACCCAAAACAAAGGTCAAGCCGATGGATGGAATTTTTGTGATGTTGTCCATTGGGTTGTCGTCACTGGCATCGCCACTGTTATCATCCACATAGAAAAAGCATTGTTTGAGCACCAAGTTTTCACTGGGGAAATAATGTTTTACACCCTGGTCATCCGTTTTGAAGTTATCTGCATAGTCACCAATTGATGGATCAAATTCGCGTTCCATTGATGGATCGTACTTGGCATTGTCAAGCTCTACATAGAAATAGTTGTTTTCTGCAGTTGGAGCAACATCGTCAGGAATTATTGCGTTAATCGTTGAGATAGCAGGGTATTCGTTAAGATTGCCATAGTTATCGTACTTGGGAATGTATGCCTTGATTTTTATACTGTTAACTGTAGAAAGATCGCACTGCAATGGATCGACATAGTACTTGATAACCCAACAGTAGGTATCATTTTGATAATCGTACTTGGCTGACACTACCTTGCGAGTGATGTCGATGCCAACAACCGATTTGGCGCTTTCAATTTCCAACTGGTTTTGACAGCTTGCAAAGGCAAATGCGCTTGCCAACAGCACAAATATGAGAATTAGCAAAAGAACTTTTTTGTTCATAAATTACTCCCTTTGAGGTATTCTGTGAATATTGTTGAGCTACTCGTCAAAAGAGAACTACTTGCCTTTTACGTGTTTGAAGTTGCCAATGGTTTGGTTTACACGGGATACGAACGAGAAGGTATCGGGGTACTTTGCAAGTATGCGTTCCAAATCAGCAAGCTGGTGTTTGTTGATTATGCACACCAGCATTTGCAAATCGGTATGAGAGTACATTCCACGCGCGTTAACTTCCGTAACGGAGTGGTGAAGGTTGTCAATGATATCTTGAGAAACTTCATCAGCGTGTTTTGTGATGATTTCCACCTTGACAGCGCTTTTGTCGGCTTTGAGCATATTGTCGCTGACCATTACCGATACAAAACTGTACAAAATACACAAGATAACTGGGTCCATTGCAAAGTCGTACACAAAGTAACTGGCAACTGCCACAGCAACGTTCAAAATGAATATGATATGTACAATGCTCGAATTGGGTTTGAACCTGTGATAAAGCCTTGCAATTACGTCAGTGCCACCCGTTGAGGAGTTAATGCGCATATTCAAAGCTGTTACAAAACCTGTGATTGCGCCACCTGCAATGGGCGCAAGAAGTGGCGAAATGTGCGTTTCGTAGATAAATGGGTCCAAAAATGTCACGTTCTTCCATACAAGCAATGCCAAAGAAAATGTGCCAGTAAACAAAAATGATTTTACAGCATACTCTTTGTCGCAAAGCAAAAATGCAGCAACACAAAGTGGCACGTTGATAATAAGTGACATGTAACCAACGGAAAAGCCCAGTTTGTACTGAATCATTGTGGCAATACCATTTATGCCTGATGGAGCAAATTGGTTACTAAAAATGAATATTTCGTAGGACAAGCTGTGCAAAATGCCCAGTAGCACCACTACAATACAATCGAAAATAAATCTTGGTGTGATTTTCATAGGTGTGTTAATTAGATGTTAGTTGTGTTTTGTCGGGAGGGGCGTCCCCTGCGATATTTGTTATATACGGAGGCTGGTAGCCTCCCCTACGATAGTTGTACAATTTTGATGCTATAAAACAACGAGTTTTTGAGAAAATACAAGGGCGAGGGAACAAAAAGTGGTTGTTTAGTCGCAAGGCGATTTGACGGATAAAACGCAAGCAAGAACCACGTTGTTTCGAGGGATAATACTTGGAAAGTCTTTGACCGAGAAAAACGTGGGAGATTGCGCAATCGTTTTGCCGTCAAAAAACAACGAGTTTTTGAGAAAGAGCCCTATGCTTTGAGTTCAGCAAGGCGAGTTTCAAGTTGGGAAAGAAGTTCTTCGTACTTGGCAAGCTTTGCCTTTTCGGCATCAATAAGTTGTGCAGGAGCTTTAGCAACGAAACCTTGGTTGGACAGTTTGCCACGAGCGCGTGCAATTTCGCTTTGAACCTTTTCAATTTCCTTGGAGATGCGTTCAATTTCCTTTGCTGTGTCCACCAAGTCGCCCAGTGGAACAAGGCAGGTTGCGCTGTTTGTTACGGCCTTTACAACCTTTTCGGAACTGGGGGCATCAGCAAAAACAACCTCTTCCAAGTTGCAAAGTTTTGCAAGATACAAGTCGCACTCTTTGAGTCTTTCGTCATTTACAAGTAGGTACATACGGATGCGCTTGCTTGGGATAACGCCATACTCTACGCGAATATTTCGAATTTTGGAGATAAGCTCTTTTAGTTGTTCTACAAGTGCGTGGTCATCTTCAAAATTGAGTTCGTCAACAAAGGTTGGGTAACGCTCAATCATGATGCTTTCGCCGTGGTTGGGCAAATCTTGGTAGATTTTTTCGGTGATGAAAGGTACAAATGGATGCAACAGTTTCAAAATCTTATCCAAAACGTATACCAACACGGAAAGGGTATCACGGCGAGCAATTTCGTCAGTGCCGTACAAAACGGGCTTTGTAAGTTCAATGTACCAATCGCAGAACTCACTCCAAACAAAGTCGAACAATGTTTGGCAAGCCATACCAAGCTCGTACTTTTCCATAAGCTCGGTAACAGTTTTGATAGTTTGGTTGAGCTTTGTCAAAATCCACTTGTCGGCAAGTGTCAGCTTAGCCTCGGCAATATCTACAAGTTGCTTGTCTTCGCAGTTCATCAGTACAAAACGGCTTGCGTTCCAAACTTTGTTCATAAAGTTGCGTGTACCATCAATTTTGTCGGGGCTAAAACGCATATCACTACCGTTTGCAACGCCATTGATAAGTGCAAAGCGAAGGGTATCTGCGCCATACTTGTCGATAAACTCAACTGGATCAACGCCGTTACCCAAAGATTTACTCATTTTGCGACCTTGTTCGTCACGAACAATACCGTGCATCAAAACGTGCTTAAATGGGATGCTACCTGTGTTGTACAGTGAGCTGAAAATCATACGGGATACCCAGAA
>JAFTNE010000108.1 GCA_017452035.1 Clostridia bacterium | reverse complement strand
GTATTGGTAAATTTTGGCGCAACGCCAACAGGAGGAGAATATGAAAACAGTAGTAATTACAGGTAGCGCACGTGGTTTGGGCTTTGAAATGGCAAAAAACTTTCGCGCGCATGGATTTAACGTTGTACTTAGCGACATCAACGAGCAAAACCTTGCAAACGCAAAGGTAGAGCTTTCCAAAATGGAAGGCGCAGGGGAAGTTGCAAGTGTTGTTTGCAACGTGTGCGACCTAAATCAAGTGGAAAATCTTTGGGCGCAAGCTTTTGCTCAATTTGGCTCAGTGGACGTTTGGATCAACAACGCTGGTGTAAACCAACCACCAAAGCACGCGTGGGATCTCACCGAAAAGGAAATTGACTTTTTGATTAACGTTGACCTCAAAGGCACTATCAACGGTAGTAACGTTGCAATGCGAGGCATGGCAAAACAAGGCTTTGGCGCAATCTACAACGTAGAAGGTTTTGGTAGCAACGACGCCTACCAAGAAAATTTGGTAATGTACGGCACAACAAAGCGCGCAGTAACCTACTTTACAACAGCACTTGCTAAAGAGGCTAAAATTGCCGGCCACAACGTTATTGTTGGCAAGCTTTCGCCAGGCATCATGATTACCGACTTTTTGACGTCATCCAACGGCCAAGACGGCACAAGCGAACTGCCCGAAAAGGTAAAAAAGGTGTACAACATTTTGGGCGACTACCCAGACGTTATTGCAAAGTTTTTGGTAAAGAAGATGGTCAAAAACACCAAAAATAATGCGCACATCCAATGGCTTACAAACGGCAAAGCATTTTGCAGATTTATGGGCGCAGGTTTCAACAAACGCAACTTCTTTGAATAGTTCAACATCAAAAAACGGCTACTGTTAGATGTTTGTAATGGAAAAGCTCTACATAGGTAAAGCGTTGTAGTTTGCAAACTAAACAAATCAACCATACAATCAAAAAGAGATAACCAATCGGCTGATAGTCGAAAAGTTATCTCTTTTTTTTGAAAAAAAAATGCCAATGCAATCCCTTGTTTTACCGTGTTGCATAACGCTAGTCGCGCAATTTGTACACTTACAAAAAGCGCGCCAAATGGTGGGTAAATCAACTACACAGTTATAGGTAACAAGTGAGTTTTTGTTTGCAATGCAACAAAACACGTTTGCAAAAACGCACAAAAATGGCAAAAACAACAAATATGTCATAAAAAATGGGCTGATGTTTGTTGCATCAACCCATTGATTAGTTTTTTGCTATTTAACGGTATATTGAATATAAACGTATCCTTCCACCGTACTTGTGCCGTTTGCCACTTTGTAGCCAATACGGTAAGTGCCACTGCCAATTTCCGTTTCGTTGCCCGTTAGCGCAACGTAAGAATCGTTCAATTTTACTTCTATCAATTCTGCAGGAGTACCATAGTCAAACACCAATTGGTAAACTTGTTCAGCAAATTGTTGATAACCTATGCTCTCCGTTGTCAACTCAACGGAAAAATCTGTTAGGTATTGATAGGTGATGACGGTTGCTCCACTGCTATCTTTGGTGGCAGAAACGGAAAAGTTTTGCACGTTTAGAGGCAGTCCGCTTACATTAACGTCCGTTACAGCTGTGTAATTTGACGCTCTGATTCCGTCGTTAGTGGAAATGTAAGCTACCAACGTGTAGTCGCCAGGTGCCAAAGATGGCAAAGTAAACTGAATACCTTCTGCCGTTACCGTAAAGGAACGCTCGCCAGTGTAGGTTGTTTTGTGGGTGTTTTCCATATCGGCGTGAACAAGTCCACCTTGGGAGTTTGCCAAAGCAAACGTCACTTTGTAAGATTCGTCATTGACGTAAAGAGTAGTATCCTCAATAGTTAAAGATGCGTTTTGTACCGAAACGGTTGCGCCGTTAAGCGTTGCTCCACTAAAACTGCTTGACGTGATGGGCGCAAAGTTGATGTTTAGCTCCATAGCCTTGGTATCTGCTATATCAATTACCTGTGCGTCTTGAACGGTTGTGTAATGCTCCAACATAGCGTCAAAGCGTTGCAACTCCTTGTCGCGCGCCTTGAAGGTCTCTTGCTGGTTGACAATTGCTATGTCGTTCCATTTGTAGTAGTTGGCAATGCTAAGCGCATCTTCGTAGGCAGAATTTACGCCGTCAAGCACCAAGTCGATATCGCGACGGCAGGTTAGCCCAGTTTCATTTAGGAATTGTTTAAACGCATCAAACTGTTCTTGTTGAGTTTCACCGATTATGACAAGTAGCATTTCCCCTGCGTAAACGCCCCCTGCGTAGGATACTACTGTAACACCTTGGAAATGAACTTTTCCATCAGCAAACGTATCGCCATAGTTGATGGTTGTGCCATTTTTCAAGTTTACTACGCCTTTATCCCAAGATGTTAGGCTGGCAGAGTTATCATGCTCGTTGTAGGAGGAGTCAGCAATGGGAGCTTGGATATTTTCGATACCATCAAAGCCGGACAGCATCACGCTGATTCGGGCACCTTTACCGGGAGATATTTGGAAAATATCCGTTGCCCTATCGGAACTCATAACTTGAAGGCTGTCTATCAAATCTTGTTCGGCATCCACTCTTGCTTGGTAGCAAAGGTCGTCTTTCATAACAAAATAGGATACGTTAGCGTCTTTATTCTCACGGATGCCCAATATGCAACACTCCCAGTAGCCCTTGGTGTTGTCAGCTACAAAGCAGTTCATGTTGCCGTCCCTATGTTTCATGGAAAGCTCGTACCTTTCCCCGGGGATATAGGTCATGCGTTCCTCGTACATTTCGCTAACCGATCTGCGATACAACTGGT
>JAFTNE010000107.1 GCA_017452035.1 Clostridia bacterium | reverse complement strand
TGTTTCAAAGAGTCAAGCATTTCAGGAAAGAGTGTCAGCACGTCAATCTTCATAAACACAAACCTCCTCAAAACGTTTTTCATCAAGTGTGATAAGTTGCCTGTCGATATCAACGCTAACAACCAAATCCTTCAAAAATGGGAAAGATACATTGCGCTCGCCTTCGCACATATATACGTCTGCTGCGCCATATTGCAAAATATCGGCAACCTTGCCAATATTGGTGCCATCAGTCAAAACTACCGTGCAACCAATCAGGTCTTCAATGAAATACCTACCCTCTTGCAGTGTCACGCTTTCTTTATCGGCATATACAGCCCACTCACGCAAGCTTTCTGCTGTGTTTCTATCAGATATACCTTCCAACAAAAGGTAGCAAAAATTGCCATCAGGACGGCATTTAAGCACCTTGTGAGAATTTTGACCGATATAAACTGTGGTTACACTTTTTAGCATTTTCGCATCATCAACATAGCAAAGCAATTTTACTTCGCCTTTGATACCTTGTGCTTTTGTGATTTTTCCAATTTCAATTTTCATATTAGTACATAGCAAATTTGCCACAAGTAACCCTTGTGGCAAATTCAATTAGTCTTCAATCTCAATATTGTAACGCTTGCCTTCGCGAATACCTACAGCCTTTGCCAAGGTGCGAATGGACATAGCAATCTTACCTTGTTTACCGATAACCTTGCCGATATCTTTTTCAGCAACACGAATTGTGATAGTTTCTACACCATCGTTTTCTGCAGAAGTGATGTTTACAGCTGATTTATCGTCAACAAGTTCCGTTACAATGTAAGTGACAAGTTCCAACATGATTTTACCTCAAATTACGCCTTGTGCGCTTTTTTAGGCTCGAGAACGTTTGTGCGAACAAGAAGAGTTCTAACTGTTTCTGTAGGTTGAACACCACAGTCAATCCATTTCTTAGCTTTGTCTGTGTCAAGGTTGATTTCTTCTGTCAAAGGATTGTAAGTACCAACCAAGTCAACGTATTGTCCATCACGTGCCTTGTGAGAGTCAATAACTACTACACGGTAGAAAGGACTTTTTTTGTCGCCAAGTCTTGTCAATCTCATTTTTACTGCCATTTTTGTTTCCTCCAAAAGTGATTTAAATTTTATTGTTTTAGATTTTATATGAAAACTTTTTTACAAAGATTTTCGTTGAATTAGAAGGGCAAACGACGTGATTTTGTCATTTTTTTCATCATATCACACGTTTGCTCGTATTGCTTGATAAGACGATTTACGTCTTGAACTTGCAAGCCACAGCCTGCTGCAATGCGTTTACGGCGCGAATAGTTCAAAATTTTTGGGTTTTTGCGCTCTTCTGGCGTCATCGACTGAATAATTGCTTTGTTTCGAGCAATTTGCTTTTCGTCAACCTTTTTATCGCCAAGCTTAAGTTTGCTTACGCCAGGAATCATACCTACAATGTCGTTAAGGTCACCCATCTTGGAAATTTGCTCAAATTGTTTGAGGTAATCTTCCAAGTCGAAGGTTGCGTTTTGCAACTTCTTGGCCATTTTGAGGGCCTCTTCTTCGTCAATTGCCGTTTGTGCCTTTTCGATAAGTGTAAGTACGTCACCCATACCCAAGATACGGGATGCCATACGGTCTGGGTAGAAGATTTCCAAATCCTCAGGCTTTTCGCCCGTACCACAAAACTTGATAGGCTTGCCCGTTACTGCCTTGATGGACAACGTTGAACCACCACGGGTGTCGCCATCCAACTTTGTCATGATGACGCCGGTAATATCCAGTGCCTCATCAAAGGTTTTAGCAACGTTAACTGCATCTTGACCAAGCATAGCGTCAACTACAAGCAATGTTTCAAAAACGTCCACTGCCTTTTTAATGGATTTGAGTTCCATCATCAATTCTTCATTGATGTGCAAACGACCTGCAGTATCGATAATTACTGTGTCGTAGCCGTTTTTTGTTGCAAACTCAACACCCTTTTGAGCAATTTTTACGGGGTTACCTTGTCCCATTTCAAAAAAGCCACATTTTACCTTGTTAGAAACAACTTCCAACTGTTTGATAGCTGCAGGACGATAAATGTCATCAGCAACAAGTAAAACCTTTTTACCTTGCTTTTGCAAATGGTATGCAAGCTTGCCACACATTGTTGTTTTACCAGCACCCTGCAAACCACACATCATGATGATTGTAGGCAACTTTGGCGATACGCCAAGTTTTGATTGAGTTGAGCCAAGTAGTTCAATCAGTTGCTCGTTAACAATTTTGATAACCTGTTGACCGGGAGTCAAGCTTTTTAAAATCTTTTCGCCAACGGCAAGTTCGGTAACTTTGTTGATAAAGTCTTTTGCTACAGAGTAGTTAACGTCAGCCTCCAACAAAGCAACACGCACTTCACGCATAGCTTGTTTGATTTCAAGCTCGGTCAACGCACCACGATTCTTCAATTTGGAAAAAATATGGTTGATTCTGTCTGTTAGGTTAGAAAAAGCAGCCATTTTACTCCTTTGCGACATAGTTGTTAACTATTTCGCTAACACGCTCTATATCGTCATTTGCAACTGCAATTGTTAGTTCAGCAACAAACTTTGCAAGATGCAAATTGTCTTCCAGTTTGGTAAGGGTTTTTTCAGCATTGACAAGCAAATCGCGCACGCCTTGGCGAGATATGCCAACTTCGTCAGCAATTTCTGCCAGAGAGCAATCGTAGTCGCAGTACATAGCCAACGCGTCACGTTGTTTATCTGTGAGCATCGAGCCATACACGCCCAACAATTTTGCCAGTTCAATTTTTTCCAATGCCATTGTTTCCTCACGCTGTAAAGCCTTTTTACTTTACAGCAAGTATTTTATATTATTATTGCATTATTGTCAAGCATTTTATAC
>JAFTNE010000106.1 GCA_017452035.1 Clostridia bacterium | reverse complement strand
TGGTTTTGTGCAGTGGGATGTTTTCAACAGTGTTTCCCTCTTCAAAAAAGTGGAAAGGGGCATCAATATGGGTGCCATTGTGGGCGCACATGCTAAAATTGGTTAGGTTGTAGGTATCGCCGTTGGACATGCGCTTTACCGGTTGGGCAATGGGCGCATCATCACCTGGGTACACCACGCAGGAAAAAACTTCCTGAGAGATATCGTAAAATTTCATAGTGAAGTGTTTGAGAAAATGCAAACAAGAGGACGCCTCACTTTCTATTGCCCTCTCAGTCAGCTAAGGCTGACAGCTCCCCCAAGGTGGGAGCCTTTTTTGTTGTTTACTTGGTAAGTCATACCAAGGGGCCATCATTGGGTTGTTAGAATTATGCCGTCGCAACCAAAGAAGGGCTTTTTATATGGCATTTAGATTGTGTAGAAAAATGCAGTTAGTAGTCAGAGCGTCATTTGGGTATTTATTTATGGAATAAGTAGGCAAGTAAAGTCGCCACTACGCATTGTAGGTTGACGTTCAAATAGAGGTATTGCCAATTATTTTTTCATGCGACCAGCAAAGGCTTTCATCATTTGGCTAACTTTGATTTCTTGTGGGCAAACGGCCTCACACGCTTGGCAACCAATGCATGCAGGGGGAAGTTTGTCGGCTGGCATTTTTGCAAATGCTGGGTTGGTGATAAAGCCACCACCACCGTATTTGTGTTCGTTGAACAACTTGATAAACCTAGGGATATCCAACTCCAATGGGCATTGGCTGGTGCAATAACGGCAGGACGTGCAGTGCAAAGTTTCCTTTTGGATGATTTCGCTTGCGATAGCCAAAATTGTTGTCATTTCGTCAGCAGTCAAAGGCTTGTTTTGGCTGTAGATATCAATGTTTTGTTTGAGTTGGTCAAAGTTGGACATGCCAGAAAGTGTCATTGTAACTTGTGGAAGGCTTTGCAAAAATCTAAATGCCCACTCCACTGCTGGAACGCCGGGGCGATAGCTTTGCATACGTGCCAAGTAGTCCTCGCGCATGGTTGCCAACGTGCCACCACGAACAGGCTCCATTACCCAAACGGGGATACCGTAGGAGGAAACAAGCTCTACCTTTTCCTTGGCTTGTTGAAGTTCCCAGTCTAACCAGTTGATTTGCAGTTGGCAAAACTCCATATCTTTGCCATAAGCATCCAAAAAGCGTTTGATTGTTGTCAAACTACCATGGGTAGAAAAGCCCAAGTGACGGATACGTCCAGCTTGTTTTTGCGCAACAAGGTAGTCGTAGACACCATAACTACGGTCGAGATAGCCATCAATGTTACCATCACTAACACTGTGGAAAAGATAGAAATCGAAGTAGTCCACACGACATTTTTCCAGTTGACGTTGGAAAATTTCCTCAACACGTGTTAAGTTTTCCTTGCTGTAACCGGGGAATTTGGATGCAAGGTAAAAGCTTTGGCGTGGGTAGTCGGCAAGCATTTCGCCCATTACCAATTCGGAGTTGCCATCATGATAGCCCCAAGCTGTGTCGTAGTAGTTGATGCCATGTTCCATAGCGTAGGCAACCATTTGTTTTGTTGCTTGGATGTCGATATTTGCATATTTGCCAGTTGTGGGAAGGCGCATGCAACCAAGGCCAAGGGCAGAAAGTTTTAGCTCTTTAAAGTCGTTGTAAATCATAGGTAACTCCTTTTGTGTGTAGTTTGGTGCAAAAGCACAAAGTATATAGCTTATTATAATACATAATTATGTCAAAATCAAGAGGTTTGCAATTTTTGAAAAACTTTTTGTGCGTGGCGCTTACAACTTGACACAAACTGCAAAATGGTAGCTTGACAAGGTTTGTAAGTAGCACTATTAATTTCACTCAAACAACTAAATGGACTTTCAACAAAAAAAGACACCTGCAAAAGCAAGTGTCTTGTTGTTTATTTGGTTAATTATTTTACTTCGCCAAGGCTCCAAGCAAGGTCGTACAATGCTTTGTTGAAGGTGCGTTTTTTAGCAAGAGCCTCGACCATATCTTCATCGAAGATTTCGTTGTTGTGTACACCAATTACGCGACTTGTTTTGCCTGCAACAAGGCAATCGACAGCGTGAACACCCATACGGATACCCAAAAGACGGTCTTGTGAGCTTGCGTGTCCACCACGAAGGAGGTGACCAAGGTTGATGGAACGGATGTTGAGGCCGGGCATACGGTCGGTAATTTGCTTGCAAACGCCCTCTGCTGTGCCAGCGCCTTCGGCAACAATGATGATGTTGGACATCTTGCCATGCGCTTGGTTGCTTTGGATGCGCTCAACAACTTGGTTGATATCGTAGGGGACTTCGGGAACAATGATGACTTCGGCACCACTTTCAATGCCTGCATACAAAGCGATATCGCCACAGTTACGTCCCATTACTTCCACTACCATGCTACGGTCGTTGCAGTACACTGTATCGCGCAAAACTTTGATGTTGTTTACAGCGTTTTCGACAGCTGTATCGAAACCAAGGGTAAAATCGGTGTAGGCAAGGTCGTTGTCAATTGTGCCAGGGATACCAATTGCGTTAATGCCGTATTCAACGGACAATGCGCGTGCACCCATAAATGAGCCGTCTCCACCAATAACGATAATTCCCTCGATACCGTGCTTGCGAAGGTTTTCTACTGCCTTTTGTTTACCTTCGGTTGTGCGCATTTCGGGACAACGTGACGTGAACAATGCTGTACCACCACGGTGCAAAACGTTTTCCACAGAGTGCATATCCAGACGCTTTACTTGTCCTTCGATAAGACCCTTGTAACCATATTTAATTCCGTAAACTTCCAAGCCGTGTTGGATTGCATGGTGAACTACTGCGTAGTAGGCAGAGTTCATACCTTGGCTATCGCCACCACTTGTAAGAATTGCAATTTTTTTCATATGAACACCTTTGTTTAAAGATAATGCTTAACTTTTGTATTAGTGCATTGAACAACTAACGGCTCTTTGGCAAAGCACTTTTCTTTCGCAAACAATATTCTACCATATTTAAAAAATATACACAACCCATTAAAGGCATAAAAAAGGTAAATTTTATTTATATATTATACAAGTATTTTCTATTTTGCGACAAAATAGCAGTATTGTGTTAGTTTATTTTGATGCAGATAATAAAAATAAATTATTTTGCTTGTAAACTTGTGGTCCTACAATACGGAAAAGAAATGTACTTTGTTGCTATTTGAGGATAGCAAAAGATTTTGGCAACATTACATTACCGTTGGTGTTGTATCCGTAATCGATATCTTGCACAACCTTCTCTACGCCAGAGTTGTTTACAACAAGTGTAATGTTTTGTTCACCCAGTGTACGTGTGATGTAGAACAAATCGTCCTTAGAGTATACCGAAATATCGCCATACTTCAACACATCGCTATTTGCGCGCAAGTTGAGCAAATGCAAAATTACCTTATGCTCGTTGCTGTTGTACATGGGGCTATCCCAACGCATACACTTACGGTTGTATGGGTCTTGCTCGCCATTCATCAATATTTCCGTTCCGTAGTAAATCATGGGGCTACCTTTGTAGAACATCAAAATAGCAATTCCCATAAGATACAGGTTGATGTCCTCTCCTACCATTGTGAAGAAACGTGGGGTATCGTGAGAATCCAAAAGGTTGAGCATGTTTTGGTTAGTAGCATCCTTGTAGCGCATCAAAGCGCTGTTTAGGAAATCTGCCAATTGACTTGCATTGTAACGGTTGGAAACGAGGTAGCGTTTGCAACCATATTGCAGTGGGTAGTTCATTGTGGAATCCCACTGGTCGTTGCCCAAAAATGAGTGTGAATTTTGCCAAAACTCGCCAACAATGTAAATATTAGGATTTATTGCCAACAACTTTTTACGGAAGTAACGCCAAAAATCGTGGCTTACGTCAAATGCGACGTCCAAACGGAAACCGTCAACACCATAGTCGCAAGCGTAAAATTCACCCACGGATGCAAGGTATTGTTGGACCTTGGGGTTATTGGTGTTGAGCTTTGGCATCATTGGTACTTCGCAGAAGGTATTGTAGTTGCACTTTTCGTAGACGGGCTTGTCTCCATACACAAAATACCAGTCATAGTATTTGCTATTTTTGCCATTTTTTACAACGTCTTGAAAGATGGGATTGTAGTAGCTGGAATGGTTGAAAACCAAATCCATAACAATTTTGATATCCATGGCATGGGCAGTATCTACAAGAGTTTTTAGGTCTGCCAAACTGCCAAACATTTTGTCTACGTCAAAGTAGTCATCAATATCGTACTTGTGTGCAGATATAGACGGATGAATTGGGTTAAGATAGATAGCACCAATGCCCATACTTTTGAGGTATGGCAATTTTTCCGTAATACCAACCAAGTCGCCACCGGCAAATTGGTCATTGCGAGGCTCCTCGGTGTTCCAGTCCATTGTGATGTAGCCTTTGTCAATGGTTGAGTGCTTGCCACGTGCAAATCTTTCGGGGAAGATTTGGTAGAAAATACGGCCTTCAAATGCTTTATTTGGGTAAACCACATCATTTTCGTTGGGGAACACAACCATAAAGTTGTCTTCGAAGGTTGTTGTTAGGTATATCTTTGAGTCAAAACCACTTTCGTTATAGTACCAAACTGTACCGTCTGTTTCGATAATCTCAAAAAGATAGGTATAACCGGGCATGCCATTGTCCAAATCAGCTTGGTAGTAGTCGAACATACTGTCGGTATACTTGATTTCCATTGGCGTGGAAAGACGTTCTGTCCAAAACTTGTGTTGAGTGTTCCAGATGATGTTCACTTGTTTGATTGTGTCATCACGTTTTGCACGCAGACGTATGCGTGCCTTTGTAGGACTTACTGGGAAGGAATAGATAGAATCCCCCAAGTGATAAACTGCACTTTTTTCCATAAAAG
>JAFTNE010000007.1 GCA_017452035.1 Clostridia bacterium | reverse complement strand
TTGGATTAACGGACACTTTAACGGCGTTAAGAACGTCAAGACCGGCAAGGTCAATTGCCTTTGCAGATGGCAATGAAAGGTCGATATTTGCGCTGTGAGCTGAAATTAGGGCGTTAACAACGTTAGAAACGTTACCACCAGCCATTACGTGGCTTTCCAGTTCGCCAATGTCAATATTAAGACCTGCTTTGCGTGCGCGAATATATACGTCAACAAGCATCTTGTACTTGATACGGCGCATCTTCATACCAATAAGACGGCCCATGGAAACGCGAGCGCCACTGATGGCTGCAATAAACCATGTACCAATTGGGAAAAACGCCAAAACAATGATAAGCAATACAACTGCAACGCCTGCAATAATTAGTGGAGTTGCTGGGTTTGCTGGATCTGCAAACAAAAATAAATTAAGCATGATAGTTATTCCTCCTCAATTTCAATTACTTCAATTTTTTGTCCTTCTACTGCAATTACTTGCACTTTCTTGCCCTTTTCTATAAATCCGTCACGGGCTACGACGTCCAAAACTTCACCACCAACCATGGCCTTGCCAATGGGGCGAAGAACTGTTTGAGTTGTGCCTACCTTTTGCAAAAAAGCAGAAAAATCTTTGGTGCCTTGTGTTTTGTCTTCGGGTACGGCTATGTCGCTGTAAAAAATTGAACCTTTTGTTTTGGCGCCCTTTTTGAGTATTTTGGAAAATACAAAAAACAACAGTACCAACAATGCCGCAAAAATAAGCAACATGTACAAAAGCATCCAGGCATCGCCATCAAAAATTAGGCGCAAAATCATACCAATTACAATCATGATTGTGCCAGAAATACCAAAGAAACCAAACCCGGGCATAAACACTTCGATTATGCAAAAGATGATACCCAAAACAAACAAGCCAATGCACCAAGGGTTCATGTCGGTAAACAACCGAACAAAGCTCGAATCGGCAAATTCACTTGCCAATAACATTAATAAATTCATTTTTCCTTCCTTGTAAATTTTTTATATCCTTTTTGGAATAAATGTTTTTTTCATTATAACACATTTTGGGGTGCAACTGTTTTTTAGTATATTCTACTAAAAATTTTCAAAATGCGCAACCAATTTGAACTGTATTACACTGCATTGTAATAACCACTTTGTAGCTATTACTCTTTTTACAGCCCTATTGATAACGTGCACCATCATTGTGTTGCAATTTGTTAACAAAATTGCTTGCAGAAACAAGCCTATCCCTGCAAGCAAAGTTAGTCAATTATTTATGTGCAAAACTGCGCAGTCGTTTTGCTCTCAAAAGTCAACAAAACTTTACGAGCATGGGGCTCGCGAGTAATGGATTGTTGATTAACACAGTGGTTTGAGAGATAAAACGCAAGCAAGAAACACATTGTTGCAAGGGAGCATACCTGTAAGGTCTGTGACCGAGCAAAATGTGGGAGATTGCGCAGTCGTTTTGCTCTCAAAAAGCAACAAGACTTTACGAGCGAGACCTAAATAAGTGGTTGAAGCAAGCCGATTGTTCCGTCCTTCCTGCGATAGACAATTTCAACGTTGTCGTTGGCATCATTTACAAATACGTAGAAGTCGTGGTCGAGCATATCCAAGTTTTCCACTGCCTCTTCGGGCGTCATACGGCCAACTTCGAAAGACTTAACCTTGGAAATTTCCAATGGGCTAACTGGTTCTACGTCAGAAACAAACTCGTACTCGGTGGGGACTTCGGGCATCTTGTGAGCCTTGCTAAGCTTGTCACGATGCTTGATGATTTGACGCTCAATTTTGGGAAGGCAGGTGTCAATGTTGTAGTACATTGTGTCACCAGATACTTCTGCACGGATGTAGTTACCGTGGTAGTTGATGGCAATTTCCATCTTGCATGTGCGTCCTTGGTCTGTCAAAACAATCTTGCAGGGGGTGTGACTATCGGGGAAATACTTGTCCAAACGTTTGGTTTTGGCCGTCAAAATTTGTTCAAGTCTGTCCGTAACGTGATAGTTTTTTGTTACTATTTCGAGTTTCATAGTAATACCTCCAACTATATATTAAAAGAAAGTCGCCTCTCTTCCATCCATATTATACCACAATATAATACGTTATTCAATACCCCCTTGGAAAATTTTTGCAGATTTTTTGTTTGCGTACAAGTTTGCGATATTCTGTGTTTTACTTGTTACAAAGATATTTTACACACATTTGTAACAAAATATATCTGGACTGATACTTCCCATATATGCCAAACGTTATTGATATGCTGGAGTTGTAAAAGAAAGTACCCAACTTGGAACATCAGGTTGGGTACGTTTAAATTATTTTAGTATTAGCACTTTTTAGTAAGGACGTTGTTCCTTTGCAATAAATGCAAATGCAACTGCGCCTGCACCAACGTGGCAACCAATGGTTGGTCCCATGATGCGAACTTCGGGCTTAATGCCAAAGCGTTGTTCAATTTTTGATGCAACGTTGTTAGCAAAGTCTTCGCAACCGGTGTGTACTACAATTGGGTAGCAGTCGTCATCAAATGTAAAGTTTTCAACATCGTTCAAAATGGTTTGGATGCACTTAAGTTTGCCACCAGGTACTTTTTTGATAACCTTGAGTTTACCTTCTTTATCAAAGGTGATAACAACCTTGATTTGCAACATTGTGCCGATAGCTGCTGCTGCACCACTTACACGGCCACCCTTTTTGAGGTGGAAGAGGTCGTCTACCATGATGAAGTGTTGGATACGATGTTTGATTTCTTGAATGTAGTTGTATGCTTCGTCAAGCGTTTTGCCTTCGTCACGAAGTTTTGCTGCAATGCGAACAAGCATACCTTGACCAACTGTTGTTGTACAACTTTCCACTACTTTTACGTTGAAGTTGGGGTAAACTTGCTTTACCATTTCAGCAGCTTGCTCGGCGTTATCCAAAGTGTTTGCAAGGCCGTAGCTAATTGTGAAGTGCAAAATATCCATGTGTCCTGCTTTTGCAAGGGACTCGAAGTATTCACGGTGAATTTCTGTATTGTTTTTGGATGTGGAAACGTTGTTGTTCTTGTCTTTGAGCATCTCAAAGAAATCGAGGTACTCTTGCTTTGTTTGGAAGTTATCTGGCAAGAATTTTGTTTCGCCACCACGTTCGATAGCAATTGTTAGTGGCAAAAAGCCACAACCAAGGGCGTTAATTTCCTCTTGGTAAAGGTCTGCAGTAGAGTCTGTAGAAAGGAAAAATTTGCTCATATGTTATCTCCTATTGTTTATCTTCCGTTGACATTGTAACATTTTTTACCATAGTTGGCAAATGATTTGT
>JAFTNE010000105.1 GCA_017452035.1 Clostridia bacterium | reverse complement strand
GTTTTGTACTTAAAAAATTACTGGACGGCAAGAGCTTACTGAAATAGTTAGTATAAACAAAAAGAAAAATCCGTAGAGGTCTCTACGGATTTTTTTATTTATCAATTTAGTTTGAAATGTGGTTTAAATGCTGTCCACCATGCTCAAAGCGCTTGCGATACCTATCGGTACGTTTATGTAATTTGATGCAAAACTGGTACAAACTAACAGCTTTTGAGTGCGTTAAGCAAGAGTTTGGTGTTGTTTACGTTTGCAAAACGTTGCTACCAGTGTATTTTTACGTTACTGTCTTTTGGACTTGAAATAGTCTGTAAGTATCGCTGAGCAGTCCTTTTCACAAATGCCACCTTGAATGTTCAAGTGGTGGTTTAGTGTGTTGCCAATATGCTCGGCAAGGTGAATACATCCTGCGCCACTAAGGTCAAATGCGCCAAAGTACAAATTGGAAATGCGCGCGTTGTAGCATGCGCCAAGGCACATCACACAAGGCTCTAACGTTACGTACAGCGAGCAACCGATAAGTCGCCAGTCGCCCAAAGCTTGGCACGCCTTGGATATTGCCACCACTTCGGCATGCTCAACTGCGTTTTTGGATGCATTGCGAGTGTTGTGCGCAACGGAAATTACTTGGCCGTTTTTTACCACAATTGCGCCAATGGGTACTTCGTCCTCGGCAAGGGAAATGCGCGCTTGCTCCAAGGCAATGTTCATAAATTTTTGTTGTTCTGTCATGTGTTACCTACTAATCCAACTTTGTTTGGGCAATTTGGTTGTTGATGTCCTTCATCATTTCGCCATCCACTTTCAGCACCTTACGGTCGTAGGTGTAGATGCCATTAACTTCGTCCTCTACGTCGCTTACTTGGGTGTAAACGCTGGCAGAAAGTCCTTTGGGAATAAGCCTGATTACGTCACGCGTAAACAGCTTTTTGAGCCCTTTGTTGAAATCTTGTTGCGTTTTAAATGTTTTGTAACTATAAGTGTGGTCGGGGTTGAAACTGTGCGCCATATCTTTGTAGACGTAGCCACCAAACTCCGTTAGGCACAGCACACGGTTTTTGTCCTTTTTGATACGAACAGGCTTAAAGTAGACGTGCAAGCTTTTGATATCTCCACCACCTTGGTCGTGCCAGCCACTGGCGTGATCCACTGTGCGAGTGGGGTCAAATTGCTTGGTCCACTTGGCTACTTCGTTGGCGTCAAACTGTCCCCAAGCTTCATTAAAGGGTACCCACATTGCAATGCTTGTGCAGTTGAACAGTTGGTTGAGCATTTCTTTGTACTCAATCCAAAAACGCTCGCGACTTTCGGGTGCTTTGCGTGAAAACAACTTGTAGTTGTTATCTTTGATTTTGTCAATGCCAATGTTGGGTACAATAAGTGTCATCCACTTGTGTTGCTTTGTGCCACCACTGGGCATATCTTGCCAAACGAGCATACCAAGTCGGTCGCAGTGGTAGTACCAACGCATAGGCTCTACCTTGATGTGTTTACGAAGCATGTTAAAGCCAAGGTCTTTCATCTTTTGGATGTCGAACACAAGCGCTTCGTCACAAGGGGCTGTGTACAAACCGTCCGACCAATAGCCTTGGTCGAGTAGACCGTTGTGGAAAATGGGTTTGTTGTTGAGTGTTAAGCGCAAATGTTCGCCAAAACGCGCGTAACCGAACTTGCGCATACCAAAGTAGCACATAACTTCGTCACGGCGAGTGATAAGTTTAAGGTTGTACAAAAATGGCTCATCGGGCGACCAGCTTTTGAAGTTATCGGGCAGTTGCACCACAATTTTTTCCTTGCCGTCAGCTTTGGCAATTTCCTTGTCGCCATCCATTACAACGCAAGTAACGCTTTCCGTTGTTGAGCATTTGGGCAAAATTTCCACGCGCGCGTTGTCGTAGTCGGGGATGATTTTTACACTCTCAATGTATTGCTTGGGTACGCTTTCCATCCAAACAGTTTGCCAAATGCCACTTTGAGGGGTGTACCACATGCCTTTGCGATGGGTGGATTGCTTGCCGTTGGTGTGGTAGCTTGTGTCGGTAAAGTCCTGCACGCGAACAACAAGTGTGTTTTCGCCCTCGGTTAGTGCGCTGGTAATATCTGCGCTAAAACTGTTGTAACCACCAACGTGATGACAAACGTTTTTGCCATTGACAAACACGTCACAAATGCAATCTACTGCGCCAAAATTGAGCAAAACAATGTCTTTGACGAAACTTTTTGTCAAAGTGAACGTACGGCGATAAAATAGGTATTCACCGGGATTTAGTTGACGATTAACGCCGGAAAGTGGGCTTTCGGGAGAAAATGGCACCAAAATTTTGCCATGGTAAGCTGTGGGGAAATACTCGTTTTTAGTAATTGCGTACTCCCAATATCCATTGAGGTTGATGTAGCTTTTGCGCACAAACTGTGGGCGAGGGTACTCCTGCCAAGGTTTGTCGGAAATGTTTTCACCCCAAGGTGTTGTCAGTTGTTGAAGCGCCATATTGTTACCCCTTTTTGTTGCATACGTTGCAAAAACGCAAAGTTGCAGTATAGTACCCATATTGTACCACAAAAAGACAGTTATGTAAACAGCAGTTTTATCAAAAAATTGCAACACTATTTGTAAAGATGTTGAAAAAAACATTGTTGTATGGTAAAATTATGACATCAGTTTTAACAAGACGATTGGAGTAACAACTGTTCTAATACAAACAATGTCGCGTTGATATCCTACAGGAGATACATCCCATGAGAACAAAAGCTAAATTTGAAAAAGTAACCCTTGCTACCTTTTTACAAAGTGGCGACGAAACTACCTACAACAACATTTTGTTGCCAAAGCGCGCAACGGCAAAAAGTGCTGGCTACGACTTTTTTGCGCCAACGGACATCAACCTTGCCCCACACGAAACTACCACCGTTGCAACAGGTATTCGCGCATTGATGCCAGACAACTGGTGTTTGATGATTTTCCCTCGCAGTGGTCTTGGTTTTAAGTTCCGTTTGCGCTTAGATAACACAGTGGGCATAATTGATGCCGACTACTGCAACGCCCCCAACGAAGGCCACATTTTTGTAAAAATTACAAACGAAGGGGAAAAGCCTTTGTTTGTTCCTGCTGGAAACGCCTTTGCACAAGGAATTTTTACACAATACTTCCTAACGGAAGATGACGACGTTACCACCGAGCGCACAGGTGGCTTGGGTAGTACAGATAAAAAATAGTATGACAAAACTCGAAAACACAAAAACTTTGCACAAGCTTTCCGTAGCTATATTTTGTGTGTATGTGTGGTTGTTGGTGTGGCTGATAGCTCTCAAATGCAACATGAAAATTACCATAACCGACACCTACTACATCTTTGGCGAAATGACCTGGCCACAAAAGTGGCAATTTGCCTACGATAGCTTTGTTGCGTTGTTTGAGCAAAACTACTGGGGAAACATCTTTCTTGATGCGCGCCAAGACATCTTGAACGTGGTTGCATACATACCACTGGGATTGTACGTATCCTACTTTTTCAAGCGCAACAAACTGCTTTGGGCATTTGTGATTTCCTTTGCATCTAGTGCTTGCTTTGAGATGTTGCAATTGGTCACTCACATTGGTTGCTTTGCCGCAATCGACCTTGTAACAAATACCCTTGGAGGGCTGATTGGTTGGGGCTTTTTCAAATTGATAGAAAAAAGCACAGTCAAGCATCCCAAAGGCTGGAGCATTGCATCCATAGTTGTGATGGTTTTTGCTGTGCCAGTTGCAATCTACGCGCTTGTTGGCACTATCAAAATGCTTGACGTTTACATAGCAGTATTGACAAAAACCTACTAAAAACTGTTGACACCCCCCCCCGAGATTTTGCTATTATAATACAAACGATAATTAGGAGTACCAATGAATAATTTTACAAAACAAGATATAAAAAACAGTGTCGAATACCAATGGAGAAAACATCAAATAAAACTTTTGTTTTACGTTTGGTTGATTGTGGTAGTTGCAACATTTTTGGTGGTTGCGTTGCCCGTTTGTATGGTAAACATTGAGTTTTGGGATGTGGGACTGCTGACCTGGCTGGGAGCTATTGGTGTTGTTTCGATATTTTTTGCAATTTTTATGGTAGTTTACCACAGCAAAAACGTGTACTTGACAAAACATTTTGCCGAGTTTAGCGAACACGAAGTAACGTTAGACAGGGTTGCAACGGCAAACTTGTGGCGAAATCGTGGCGCTGTTTACTACATTGTAACAGTAACAAAAAACGGCATCACAAAAAACGTAGATACCAGCCCTTGCTTTTCTAGTAACGCTTTTGCAAAATTTACTTGTGATGACTACAACAACAAAAAGGTCGTTGGCTTGTATGACGAAATCAACAACCAGTTCTACATTATCAAAAAGGTAGGAAAATAAAAATGAGATTATTACAAATTGACCACCTATACTATACGTATCCAGATGGAGTTGACACATTGGAAGATTTTATATCCTTTGTAAACAATGCTGGAGCAAAATTTATCAAGATGACGGAGCTACCCGAAGACCATTGTGTTGCGCCCTACTTTATCCGTGAGGATGCCAAAACAGTGTATATCAACTTTGCTGGCGTTAGCCGAATTGAGGAAATAAGTGGCAAAATTATGCTACGAATTGAGTACGAACGTAAGCTTAAAGAGGTCATCAAAACAAAGTGCCACGACTGCGTTAACTTTGGTGGCGACTTTGACGACCTGACGGGACACTGCGATACTTTGAGCTTGACGGGCGACTGCTGTTTGTATCGCAAGAATACGGACGACTAAAAAATGTTCAAATAAGAAAGACAGTCAACGTGACGTTGACTGTCTTTTTTTTGTTACAGTATTATTTTTTTTAACAAAATTGCCATCAATTTTTTGACAACGCTATTGACACATTTTGATACGGGTAGTACAGACGTAAATATCGAGGTTATAGCGCATAGTAATGCGCACTGCACTAAAATGATATTTAAGCCCTGCAAAAGTGGGCTTTTAACCTTCACTTTTATGCGATATTAAATTATAAGGTATCGTACAATATTTTGTGATATCCGTTTCGTGCGAGTGCGTTGCAAAATTTTGGTTAGTTGCAAAAATTACTTTTTCAAAATCAAGTGTTTTGCAAGCCCCTTGTCCCAAATGGGTTCGAGGTGGCCTTCCACAAGAGGGCGGATGTAATCAACAAGTTCTTGGGTAACTTGGTAGTTTTCGCCATCAATCCAAGAAAGTGGAATTTTTTTAACTGCGTTGGCAACGTGATGCACAGCAGAGTAATCCAGCTTGCAATTGTAAGGATTGTTACTTGTGCGAACAAGCGTTGCAACAATACCACTTTTGTCCTCATAGGCAAGTTGCACGGCGTACGCTCCAAGCGATTCGGCCTCGGTAACGTCTGTTAGTGACTGGCAATGGCTTGCCGAGCGTTGCATGAAAGACAGTTCCATACTTTTTGTACGACAGCCGTAGGTTTGGGCTATCAGGTCGGCAAGGTAACGAGACGTGCCAGCAAGGCGAACGTGGCCAAATGGGTCCTTTTGAGTGCCTTCGTCAGCAAGTTGACAAACGTAACGACCATCTGCCACCTTGATACCTTCGGACACGGCAATAACAGCCGATTTGCCCTGTTTTACGATTGCACCTACCTTTTGGAGAAAGTGGGGGATATCCACAGTTAGCTCGGGGAGTAAAATCATCTCGACACCTTCACAGTCATCATCCTTTACAAGGCAGGCAGATGCAGTAAGCCAACCGGCATCACGACCCATGATTTCCACAACGGAAATAACTGGGTTTTGATACACAAGACCATCACGGACAAGTTCCTTCAAAGTGTTGGCAATGTACTTGCAAGCCGAGCCGTAGCCAGGGGTGTGGTCGGTGATGGCAAGGTCGTTGTCGACAGTTTTGGGAATACCCACAAATAACGTGTCGCTGTACGTCATACACGAGTAGGTAGACAGTTTGCTGATGGTGTCCATCGAGTCGTTGCCACCAATGTAGAAAAAAGCATCAATATCCAGCTCACGCAGAATTGCAAAGATTTTTTCGTAGGTGGGATGATGCAATGCTGGCTCGGGAAGTTTGTAACGGCAACTGCCCAAAAATGCAGATGGGGTGCGCTTCAAAAGCTCTTGGTTGCCACTGTCGGCAAGATATTCGTCCAAGTCAACAAGGCGTTTTTCCAACAAACCTTGTATACCATACACCATGCCATACACCTTGTTTGCGCCAAGCTCTTTTGCCTTGCGATATACCCCCAACAAGCTTGCGTTTATTACAGCAGTTGGGCCACCCGATTGGCCCACTATTACATTTTTCATACTTAAACCCCCATTTTTGTATGTGTTAAGCGTTAGTTCTGTGTGAGTTTGTGTGTTTACGCAACCTTTGTGAACACTTTGAGTGTTGCGCAACACACCTATTGTTGTTTAATTTTGATGGAGCTTGTTTTGTTTACAAAGCTCCGTTTTTTTGTTTAATATAAGAGATTTTGACAACTGTAAAAAGGTATTTTTTAAGCCAAATTAGCAACAAATTTACTTGTCGTTTTTGTGCAAAAAATCGTACAATTTTTGCGCTGTTGGTTTGGTCATACCCTTTACTTTGGCAATTTCGTCCACCGTTGCAAGTTTTAAATTATCCATAGTTTTAAAGTGTCGATGCAGCTCAACTCGGCGTTTCTCGCCAATGCCTTCCACCTCTTGTAAAACCGATTTGATGGTGTTTTTGTTGTGCAAATTTCTAAAATAAGTGATGGCAAAACGGTGCGCCTCGTCACGAATATTTACCAACAAATTCAAAGCAAAACTATTGCGTGGCAAAATTGTTGGCTCGTTAGTGCCCAGTGTGTACACCCACTCGAAACGCTCTGCTAGCGACACAAGTGGCAGGGTTACTCCACTTTCTTCCATGGCTTGACGAGCATACTCCAATTGCCCCAGACCACCGTCCACAACAATGAGGTCGGGGCTTTTGCCAAACACACCGTCGTCGGCTTTTAGACGCTCGAAACGTCGTAGCAAAACCTCTTTCATACTTGCAAAGTCGTTTGCGCCTTCGACAGTTTGTATGCGAAAACGTCTGTATTGACTTGCATTCTTTTGGCCGTTGGTAAACACAACCATACTAGCAACTTTGTCTACGCCTTGTACGTTAGAGATATCGTAGCACTCAATGCGCTGTGGCAAAGTTTTGAGACCAAGTAGTTCTTTTAGTTGAAGTACTGCGCCGTGGGTTGTGTTGAACTTTTTGTCCAAAGCAGTTTGACTTTTTGTGAGATACTCCACTGCATTGCGATAGGACATATCCACCAGCCTGCGCTTATCTCCCTTTTGTGGACAATACACACTGACCTTTTGTTGCGTCTTTTGGGATATTAGTGTTGCCAAATTGTCGCCATCGGGCAATGGAATATTTGTATAGATTTCGCCACAAAGTTTGACAACGTCACAGTACTCTGCTAAAAAGCTGGATAGCGTTTGCGCCTCGTCAAGGCCGGCGTCATCCACGACGTTGTTGTCGGCAAAGATAACCTTGCCCCCACGAATCATCGTGTGGTTGACAACGCAATTTTTGCCATTGCTTGCCACGGCAAACATGTCGTAGTCGACAAACTTGTTCAAAACAACAATACGTTGTTGAGAAATTTTGTCGATAAGCTCCAAGTAGCGTTTGTATTGTAACGCCTGCTCGTACTGCATTTTTTCGCTGGCGTGTAGCATTTTTTCCATCAAGATTTGCTTGACGAAAGCGTCATCTCCACTCAAAAAACGCACAGCGTCATTTACAATTTGACGATACTGCTCCTTGGTAACTGCGCCAACACAAGGCGCACAGCAACGACCAATGTGGTAGTTTAGGCAGGGCCTAAAATTTTTGGGAAGTTTGTCAAAGTTGAAGTTGCAAGTGATGGTAGGAAATGCTGTGCCCAAAATTTGCAAAAATGCCTTTGCGCCCCCCTGCGTGATAGGTCCAAAATACCTACACTTGTCCTTTTGTAGCTTTCTTGTAGAAACAAACTTCGGGTAGTCGGCAGTCAAATCCACCTTGATGTATGGGTACTGCTTGTCGTCCTTTAACAAAATGTTGTAAGGTGGGGTGTGCTTTTTGATGAGGGTGTTTTCCAAGCTCAAAGCGTCCGTTTCGCTTGCAGTGATGATGTACCTAAAATCTTCCACGTGCGAAAGCATTGCCAATACCTTTTCCGTTTTGTTGGTGGATGCGTGAAAATATTGACGAACACGGTTTTTGAGATTTTTTGCCTTACCAACGTACAAAATGTTTTGGTCGGCATCCATCATGATGTAAACACCCGGTTCATCTGGCAAATTTGCCAATTTAGTTTTTAGGTCTACTTGCATTTTCATATTACCATTGTACCACAATTTGTGCCATTGTGGAATACCTTTGACATTATTTTGCTACTGCGCACTGCAAAAAGTGGTTGAATAAGCCTTTCTTGCAGAAAATTACCCTCAAATTGAGCAATTATTCATCCTTTGCGCCACGGCAAAACATTTTTTAGCCATTTAACAAAAACATAATTTGCCAATTTTTACAGAAAAAGGAACGAAAATATCGTTCCTTTTGCAGTTATATTTTCAGTTTGATTTTTTTTGGGGAGCTGCTATTGCTTTTTCCATGTAGATGGATTAAACAGCATCAAAAGTGGGAAAATTTCCAAACGACCCAATAGCATTGCAATGGACAATACCACCTTCGAGAAATACGAGTAAACAAAATATCCACCCACTACTTCGCCATAGGCTGGACCAATATTGTTAAAGCAAGCCGCAGTTGAAGAAATTTTTGAAATGAAATCCAACTCGGGGTTTGGATCGAAACACAACAAAAGAAATACCACTACTGTTATCAACGAATAAACGATATAGTAGCTACTTACACTTTGTAACGCCTCGTTTGTTACAACCTTTCCTTCGAACTTGACAACGTTTGCACTGCGTGGACGCAAAAGTCGGCGCATTTCCTTTTTGACAGCGCAAGCAAGCATACCCACGCGAGAAACCTTCAATCCACCGGCAGTTGAGCCAGCGCAACTACCAATAAACATCATAAGTAGCAACAACGTCCTAGTTAACTCTGGCCAAAAATTGATATTTGTGTAAGAAGGAATTGTTGTATAGCCCGTTGTTGTAAGGAAAGATATTGTTTGGAATGATGCCAATCTAAGAGCATCACCAAAGTTTTGCGTGTAAGGGAACATTCCAAAGATGTTGGCCGTAACAGAGCCAACGGTAATAACTGTAATTCCAAAATAAATTAGCACTTCTTGGCTGGAAAACGCCGCCTTGAAACGGCGAAGAGCAATCAAGCAATACACGTTAAAGTTTACGCCAAACAAAAACATAAATATGGTAATTACCCATTGGCAGAAGGGGGTGTAGGATGCAATACTATCTGCCTTGATGCCAAATCCACCTGTGCCAGCTGTGCCAACTGCGTGCAACAAGCTGTCAAAAAATGGCATCCCTCCAAGTAGTAGCAAAGCCACCAGCAACGCTGTCATACCTGTGTATATCAAGTACAACATTTTTGCTGTATCCTTTGCGCGAGGAACGAGTTTATCAACGGTTGGACCGGGCATTTCTGCACGAAGTATATATATGCTACGGTCTTGCGAGCCGGTGGCAAATACCATTACGAACACAATGATGCCCATACCACCTATCCAGTGGGTAAAGCTACGCCAAAACAGTAGTCCTTTTGCCATTCCCTCTATTTGCGCGCCTGCCAAAATGCTTGCGCCCGTAGTAGTAAAACCACTGACCGTCTCGAAAAAAGCATCAATATAGTGGGGAATTGCACCACTAATTACAAATGGCAACGCCCCCACAAGGGAAAAGTAAAGCCATACAAGGGAAACCATTACAAAGCCTTCGCGAGAGAAAATTGCCGTGTGACGTGGCTTGAAAATTAGCATCAATGCAATACCAATTGCCAATGCAATGCCAATTGTGATGGCAAATGCCCACACGCAACCATCCTGTGTAATTATGGACGTAATCATTGGCAAGAGCAACAGTCCTGCAAGCGCAAAGGAGGTTTTACCCAGCGTGTTGAAAATCATGCGAATATTCATACGCCTACCTCAACATATCTGCAAGGTCCACAAGACGCTTGCCAGCAGAAATAACAATAACACGGTCGCCAAGTTTTAGCGCATCTTCACCCGTGGGGATGATAGTTTCCTTACCACGGATAATTCCTGCAATAATACAATTGGGTTTTAGCACAAGCTCTTTGAACTTTTTGCCAATAAGCTTACTATCGCTCAATACGGCAAACTCCAACGCTTCGGCGTCGCCATCCATAAAGCTGTATAGCGTTTCAATTTCGCTACCGATAGTATTGCGCAAAGCACGCGCATAGCGCGTAACGATATTTGCTACGATTTTTTGTGCTGTAACTGGTGTGGGAAGGCCAAATTTTTCCACCATAGCGTACTTATGAAAGTCGTTTACCTTGGGTATAACCTTTGGCACGTTTTGGTGCATTGCGTACAATGAAACAAGTATATTGTCCTCATCTCGTCCCGTCAAAGCGACAAACGCATCTGTTGTTTTGATACCTTCTTCCAAAAGGATGTTTTGGTCACAACCATCTGCGCAAATGATAGTTGCCGAGCCTGGCAATAGTTCAGCAACCTCTGCGCAACGGGCAGGATCCTTTTCGATAATTTTGACGTTGTGATTGTTTTCCGTGAGCAACTTTGCCAAGTAGTAGGCAATTGTGCTTGCGCCCAAAACAATAACGTCGCGAGTGAGTTTTTGTACAAGACCAATAGAGCGCAAAAATTTGTTTGCGTCATTGCGCTTTACCATAAATGCAACTTTGTCGCCACCCTGCAAAACAAATGGTCCAGTGGGGATATGCACTTGGTCATCACGCTTTACTGCGCAAGCAACAAATGGAACGTTGCTCTTTTGGCGCAGTTGAGCCAACGTCAAACCGGCAATTTTGGAGTCCTCCTTGAGGGTTGTTTCCAAAAGTTGAATCTTTTGTCCAGCAAACGTATCCACATTTACGGACGCTGGCATTTGCAAACGGTTGAACAGGTTTTCTGCAGTGAGCCTTTCGGGATTTAGAGCAACGGAAATATTGAGGTGTTTGGATATAAATGGCAAACCTTCGTCATTGTAGGTGCTTTCGCGTATACGCGCAATGGTATGCTTTGCGCCAAGGCTGTGCGCTAAATGGCACGCAAGCATGTTTACTTCGTCATTTTGTGTGACGGCAATAAACAAATCTGCCTGGCTAACACCTGCCTCGTTGAGAATTTCGATGGATGTTGCCATACCACATACTGCCATTACGTCAAATGTGTTTGTTATCGTTTCGACAACTTTGGGATTGTGGTCGATAGCAACAATGTTGTGCTTTTCTTCGATAAGACTATCAATTATAGTTCTGCCAATTTTTCCACAGCCCACTACAATAATTTTCATAAATTTATCCTTCTTGAAGGGTAAAATTTAGCAATGATAAATATTGCCTAACGTATATTTTACCACAATAGACAACTAAATGCAACACATTGACAAAATATTACATCACAGCAATATACATGCACGTGTAGAAATGGTATGGGCGTGCTGTGGTGTGGATATCCCTTTGTCAAACGGGAGTTTCCAACAATTTAACAAAAACGCAAAATTTTGCCACAGTTACGAGCTGTGTTTACAACAAGCTTGCAAAAGATTGTTCAAAGCAACGTTAAGTTTGCGTTGTTCTTCGACAGTGCGAGGGTTGGTTAGCCCCTTTTGACGCAGGGCATTTACAGCTTTATCAATGATGGACTGGTTATTGTTTGCTGTTGGTGGTTGAGGGGGCTGTGGCGTTTCCGTTGGCAAAATGGTGTTTTGCAAAGGGGTATTGTCAGTAGGGGTTTGCGAAGTTGACAAAGATGTTGGTTGCTTGGGCGAACCTTGCTCCTGTTGCGTTGAGCATTGTGGCGCAACGTCATTTGATGCTGGCTGTTGCACAGTTGCGCTTTTGTCAGCAGAAGGTTGCAAAAGACTT
>JAFTNE010000104.1 GCA_017452035.1 Clostridia bacterium | reverse complement strand
GTAACAAACTGTCACGACTGCGCAACTGCTCACTACTGTCAAGACTACGAAGAGTGTCCAACAAACGTGTAACTTGGTATTTGCGCAAGTGGTTTGCAACAGAGGCAGGTAGAAAATTCTACCTGCCTTTTACTTTTGTAGTGTTTTTGTACTACATTGTAGTAAAAATTAGATATTTGCAAACATTTTGTCTTTTAAAGGCGTTTGAGGGTAGTCAATTGATTGACACATTTTGGCAAAAACTATATAATTGAGTTGCAAAAGCGAAGGAGTAAGTAACTTTTGCACTAATTAAAAACGCTGTGGGGGTTTAGTACAATGATCAATCAAACGCATGGCTCTATAAAGATTTTTGCTGGCAACGCAAGCAAAAAGTTGGCGCAATCCATCTGCGACAAGTTGGAGTTGCCACTTGGACAAATTGAGTGTGGAAAGTTTTCTGACGGCGAAACATCCGTACAAATCAAGGAAACAGTTCGTGGTTGTGATGTTTTTGTAATTCAATCTACATGCAACCCAGTTAACGACAATTTGATGGAGTTGCTTGTTATCATTGATGCTATGAAACGTGCATCTGCAGGACGTATCACAGCAGTGTTGCCATACTTTGGCTACGCTCGCCAAGATCGCAAAGCCCACGCACGTGACCCAATTTCAGCAAAGCTTGTTGCTGATATTTTGCAAACAGCTGGCGCAGATCGCGTTTTGACAATGGATTTGCACAGTAGTCAATTGCAAGGATTTTTCGATATCCCCGTAGATAACCTGATGGGTATGCCCGTTTTGGCTAAGTACGTAAAGGGCCAAAAGTTGGAAAACCTTACCATTGTAAGCCCCGATATGGGTAGCGTTGTTCGCTCTCGCGCACTTGCAACACGTTTCAATGCGCCCCTTGCTATCATCGACAAACGCCGTCCACGCGCAAACGTTATGGAAGTTATGAACCTTATTGGTGACGTAAAAGGCCGTACATGTTTGATGATGGACGACATGATTGATACAGCCGGCACAATTTGCCAAGGCGCGCAAGCACTTGTTGACCACGGTGCAAAACGTGTTATTGCTTGTTGCTCTCACGCAGTTTTGTCTGGCCCAGCAATCGAAAGACTTTCCAACTCCGTTATTGACAAAATTGTTGTACTGGATACAATTGAGCTTGCTCCCGAAAAGCACATTGACAAAATTGAAGTTGTATCTGTTGCTGGCATCTTCGCCGAGGCAATTGAACGTCTTTACACCGATTTGCCAGTATCCAAACTTTACGAATAGTTATTGTGATGCTATATTAAATAGTTTCAAATTGATATCAAAATACAAAGACATCCAACGTTGGATGTCTTTTTTTGTTGCAAATTTTACAAATACAATATACGAGTGTGAAAAGGGACGGTTTCCATATTATGCGAACGGAAAAAGGTATATTTCAGTTATTTGTTGTGGCTAAAAAATAGTAGGGGAGGATAGCATCCTACCGAGGTCAAGTATAGCGTAAAAAATACTTGATAGATAGTAATTTAACAGATTGTATATTTATGCCATTTTTACCAAGTTTTGTATTGCGTTGAGTAGGGCAAAGCAATCTTGCTTGGTTGTCACGCAACTGACGCTTGCTCGAACAATGCCTTGGTTTGTTGTGCCAAGGTATTGGTGCATCAGTGGCGCGCAGTGCAGTCCACCACGTGTGATGACGTTGTATTTGTCAGCAAGGTGGTCACAAACAACGTTGCTATCCATCTCACCAACGTTAAAGGCTACAATGCCACTTTTGTTGGCTGTGCTGTACAGTTTTACGTTGGGTATAGCTTGTAGGCCGTCCAGTAGCAACCTTTGGCAGTAGGAAATGTTTTCTGCCGACTGTTTGTAAGTATCCAGCCACCAGTCGATACCTGCACCTAACGACAAAATGTTGGCAGAGGCTGGTGTGCCACTTTCCAAGCCATCGGGCAGTGTTGTTGGCTGACTTAGGTTGTGGCTTTCTGTACCAGTGCCACCAAATTTGATAGGGCGAGGAATTGCTCGGTTGTTGAAAATTAGCGCGCCTACTCCTTGCATGGCGTGCAGACCTTTGTGCCCAGCAATTGCCAGTAGGTCAATGTTGTTTTTGACCATATCAGTGGGAAAGTACCCCATTGATTGGGCGCAGTCGCACAAAAACAGCAGGTTGTTCGATCGTGCAAATGCGCCAATATCTCGCAAATTTTGCGCCGTACCAGTCACGTTGGACGCTTGGTTGATTATCAACATGTAGGTATCTTTGCGCAGTGCTTTTTGCAAACTTTCCACCGTTATTTGCCCAGTGTGGTCGGGTTGCACAACGGAAAAATCTACAATGCCCTTGTTTTTTAGTTGCACCACAGGGCGCAAAACGGAGTTGTGTTCGGTGGCAGAAAGTATAATGTGTCCACGTCTTGCGCAACCCAAAATGGCAAGGTTAAGCGCCTCGGTACACCCACTTGTAAACACTACTTGCGCGCTGGGGTTATTACACAAAAGTGCCAGTTTTTGGCGTACGTTCTGCATTTTTTGTTGCAGTTCGAGTGAAACTTTTCCTCCACGGTGTGGGTTGAAGGGGTATTTTGTCAAGCACTCAACAACGGCATCAATAACGCGTTGTGGTTTGTAGTTGGTGGTGGATGCATTGTCTAGGTAAATCATATTTTCCTCGCAATTACAACGGTGTTCAACTTGAGTGGTATCAAAACATCACTTTTCTAAATTGCATGTGATGTTTATGCTTGTATGTTGTTAAGTGCAAATACAAAAAGCTACTGTGCAAGTTGAAGGTGTTGTATCATTAACAATATTTTTTGCGTATTATATTGTACGAAGATTTTTTTGTCCTATGCCAAAAGGGATGGGGCATTTTGTCTTTTGTTGGTGATTGTTTTTGCCTTACATAAAGGAGAAAACCATGGAATACATCATTGCCGTATATCGTTCGCGCAGTGTTGCAATGCGCGTTTACAACTACTTGATAGGGCAAAACCAAACTTGTGCCATTGTTTCTACACCCCAGGGCGCAGGTGTTGGCTGTGGATTGTCCGTCAAGTTTTCTCGTGAGACGCTAGGTGCGTACGGTAACATCATCCGTCAGGCTGATACCTTTGTTGGGTTCTTTTTGGTCAAGGTTGCCTTGCGTGGCACAACAATTACCATGCTGTAACGTTAAGTTCATCAAGTTGCCCCAAAAATCTTATCCAAGCATAGTTATTGTCCGTTATGCAACGAGAAAAATTCATCCAGTACACGCAAATACTCCTACGGCAAAAAAATGCGTAAAATGCATAGCATAACATACAAATAACGTGTAAACTGTTGAAAAAATCCCCAAAATGATATATAATCTATGTACTAAAATGGGTAAGTAGGGCAACTTTGATGGCAAACACTCAAGCGATACTAAAAATTTTGGCAAAGGACTTCCCCAATGCCAAAAGCGAACTAAATTTTAATAATCCGTGCGAGCTTATCGTGGCTGTAATTTTGTCTGCGCAATGTACCGACAAACGCGTAAACCAAGTTACCCCTGCGCTTTTTGCAGTTGCGCCTACACCACAAGACCTTGCCAATTTGCCCATTGAGCAAATTGAACAGCTCATCCGTTCTTGTGGATTTTACCACTCCAAGGCGACCTATCTCAAAGAGATGGCTCACGACCTGGTTGTACGTTTTGATGGTCTTGTGCCACAAAATCTCAAAGATTTGCAAACGCTAAAAGGCGTTGGTCGCAAGACGGCAAACGTTGTGTACGCCGTGGCATTTGGTGGACAAGCAATAGCAGTAGATACCCACGTTTTTCGCGTTTCCAACAGGCTGGGCATTGCCAACGCCAAAAACGTTTTGGATACCGAAAAGCAATTGATGAAGGCAATTCCTCAAAACGAGTGGGCCGACTCTCACCACTACATATTGTTGCATGGTAGGTACGTTTGTAAGGCGCAAAACCCACAATGTGGCCGTTGTAGCGTCAAGCATTACTGCAAACACTATGCCGAAAAACAAACGCAAAACGCCAGTTTAGAGGCCTCTAAATGCCTTGGTTGCAAAGTTGCAAAGTGCGTGGAAAATTGCCCAATATCCAACCAAATTCCTCAAATTTTGGCACTGGTGGACGCACAAAAGTGGAGTAAAGCAAGCAAGCTAATAAACCATCCATTTGGCGAAATTTGTGGCTACGTTTGCCCACATGATGAGCAATGTCGTGGAAACTGCGTACTCAAAAACAAGGGTAACGCTGTGGATTTTCCATTGGTTGAGCGCACAATTTTTGCTCAACATCCATTTGTTTGGAAGGCTGTTGACACCAAGCTAAAAGGCACAAAAGTTGCTGTTATTGGTGGTGGTGTTGCTGGCATAACCTTTGCATCACAAATGTATCAGCATGGTGCAAGCGTTACCATTTTCGAAAGGGACGAACTGCTTTCTACACTTAACCTTATCCCAACTTACAGGCTACCCAAAGCGTCCATTGAACGCATTGTAGATAACATCCCTGCAGACGTTTGTGTGATGTATCAAAGTGTTGATAGCGAAAAACTACAACAACTGCGTAGCGATTTTGACATTGTGTACGTTGCAACGGGTGCAACTGTCAACTACACTTTGGGTGTGGATGGCGAACAACTTGCAACAACGTCCAACGACTGTTTGATGGGCAAAGTTAGTGGCAACGTGGTGGTTGTTGGTGGTGGTAACACTGCCATTGACTGCGCAACCTACGCAAAAAGTTTGGGTTGTAACGTTACTGTGGCATATCGACGTCGCGAAGATGATATGCCTGCCTTCAAGGCAGAAATTGCTCACGCAAAACAAGTTGGTGTTAACTTTGTGTTTAACGTTGCGCCAACAAAACTGGAAAAAAGCAACACAAACTTGACCTTAACGGTTGCAAAAACGGTATCTAATGGCCGTAGTTCGTTGCAAATTACTGACGAACTATGCACAATACAGTGCGATCACGTTGTTTGCGCTGTGGGTGGTGCTTGCGACAAAACTCTGTTTGGTGGCCAAAAGCCTCAACCTAACGAAAATTACCAAATTGACGACAAAACATTTGTTGGTGGCGACGCTATCGGTGGTGGACTGGTTGTCAAAGCTGTGCAACATGCCCTTGCATGCGCGCAATACATACTATTTAGGAGGTAAACTATGTTTATCGACAAAGTCAAAATATACATCAAATCAGGTAACGGTGGAAATGGTTCTGCCAGCCTTCATACAGAAAAATACGTTGCAAACGGTGGCCCTGATGGTGGTGACGGTGGCAAGGGTGGCGATATCATCTTTGAGGCAACCTCTTCCGAAAATACTCTAAACGTGTTCCACTTCCAAAAACACTTCCGTGCTGGCAACGGCGAAAATGGTGGAAAAAAGAACTGCTACGGCAAGCAAGGTGAAGACCTTGTTGTTAAAGTACCCGTTGGCACAGTGGTAAAAACAATGGACGGACAAGTTATTGCCGACATGTTTTACGATGGCCAAAGAGAAATCATATTGAAGGGGGGCAAAGGTGGTCGTGGTAACCGTCACTTTGCAAACTCTCGCAGACAATCACCTTCTTTTGCCGAACATGGTGTAAAAACGGAAGAGTACGAAGTAATTTTGGAACTTAAAACCATTGCTGACGTTGGCCTCGTTGGTTTCCCCAACGTAGGCAAAAGCACACTTTTGTCGGTGGTATCATCTGCAAAACCCAAAATTGCCAACTACCACTTTACAACACTTTCCCCCAACTTGGGCGTTGTAAGTTTTTACGACCAAACCTTTGTAATGGCAGATATCCCCGGTCTTATCGAAGGTGCATCGGAAGGTGCTGGCCTTGGCCACAGTTTTCTTCGTCACATTGAGCGTACTCGCATTTTGGTACACGTAATTGATATTTCCGGCAGTGAAGACCGTAACCCCATTGACGACTTCAACCTTATCAACAACGAAATCTACTCCTATGACGAAGGGCTGAAAGATTTGCCAATGATTGTTGTTGCCAACAAAATGGACATGCCAAACGCTGAGGAAAACCTTGTTGCTTTCCAAAAGAAGTTCGGCAAAAAGTACACAATTATTCCAATGACAACCATTATCCACGAAGGTGTGGACGTATTGTTGAAAGCCATTGTGGACAAACTTGTAACTTTGCCTCCACTTGAACCAATGCAATTTGAGCCTGTTTCATTGCAAAAGGAAGAGGAAGATACCTTTGAAATTGTCAAACTTGACGAAGGTGTTTTTGAAGTGGTTGGTGGCCTTGTTACCATTTTGTCGCGCAAGGTTAACATGGACGACTACGACAGTTTTAGATACTTCCAACGAGTTTTAAAGGATAAAGGTGTCATCAAAGCGCTTCGCAATGCAGGCGCAGTGGATGGCTCAACTGTAATTGTTGGCGATATCGAGTTTGACTTTGTCGACTAACGTACAATACATTTGGGTATGGTTTATTAACTTGTAACCATTACCCACTTGCACAAACTGGCTACTTTAGCATCACAAAAAGTGGTGTAAAGGGCAACAAACGTGCAAAACAACTATTTAAACATTTACCAAAGCGCACTTGCGCACAGGAGAAATATGATAACAACAAAACAACGTAGCAAGCTTAAATCTCTTGCAAACAACTTAAAACCACTTGTTACAATTGGCAAGGACGAGTTGACAGACAATGTAATTGCCGAAATTGCAACAGCACTTTATCACAACGAACTTGTAAAGGTGGCAAGTCTCAAAACTTGTACAATCCCGGCGCGCGCAATGTGTCAAGAGGTATGCGAAATTCTTGGGGCTGAGCCAGTTTTGTGCGTGGGCAACCGTTTTGTTATCTACAAGCGTAGCGACAAAAAGGAAATTGACCACATCCGTTTGGACTAATGAAAATTTTTGTATTTTCCGATTTGCACGGCTATGCCGATACGCTAAACACAGTTTTGCAAGCTATCCAGCGCGAAAAGCCCAACAAAGTTGTGTTTTGTGGCGACCTGTTTGGGGGTTGGGGCAAAATTGACCAAATTGTGTCACTAACCAAGAAAATTGATGCCATTACCTACTTTGTTCGTGGCAACAACGACATCTTTTATCCCAACGTGGATGTGGATTTCGAGGAGTATGCAGTGATGCATCACTTTGGACGAACGCTGTTTTTTACCCACGGACATATCTACAACGGCTACAAATTGCCCTCTTTTATTGGCGAAGGGGATGTGCTTGTGCATGGTCACACCCACACGACACACTTTTACAACGTGAATGGTATCAACGTGGTTAACGTGGGCAGTTGCGCTATTCCAAGGGACAAAACCCCCTGCTACATGGTGCTTGACGAAAGTGGCGCAACGCAAAAGGCGTTGGACGGCAGTGTTATTTTGCACAAAGAGTGGAAGTAGATAGCGCCAAAAAACACTTGCATCAATAGTGATGTAATACCCACCAACTTGTGCGTTGATTTTTACACAGCAAATAAACTTACTAACAAAAAAGAAGTATCCAATATTGAGATACTTCTTTTTATTATTGCGATACGTATTGAGTTTTTCCATATTTATTGAGCTTTTTGTGATATTTTTAGTATCAAACAGCAAAGTTCTAAATGCTTTTTGTTTGCCATGCTTTTATAGCAATGTCAGCAAGTCATTTTGCAAGCCCTACTAAAACAACACAATCAAACTTACCACAAGTGGTACAACAAGGTAAATGGCGTAGGCTATCCAGCTTTTGGTTTTCACGGCGCGCATAACCATATTGACGGCAACAAGCCCACTCAAAAATGCGCACACAATGCCAATTGCCACGCAGTACCAAGGTATGCCAACGGGTGTTGTTGCTACTTCCCAAATTTCCACAACGGCACTTGCCAAAATTACGGGTATACTCAGCAGAAAGGAGAACTCGGCGCTGTCACTGGCATTTGTGCCAAAAAGTTTCATTACGGAAATTGTACTACCACTGCGAGATAGCCCTGGCAGTACGGCAATACCTTGGGTAAGTCCCGTTACAATTACAGGCACAATGCCCGTTTGTTCCAAGCGTAACTTGGGCTTTGCAAAGTAGTGTGATACCACAATTAGCACAATTGTCAATGCAAAGCCAATGGGCAGTAGCTTTGCCATCAAGTCTTCGGGCCAAAACAGCTTTACAAGCAATGCTATTGCAAAGGTAGGCACACTTGCAACAATAAGGTAGAGTAGTTTTTTGTTTTTCCAGTTGACAATAGCCTGCCAAATTGTCTTTCGCATGGATATTACCACTGCAAGCAAAGTGCCAAGGTGTAGCATCACGTCAAAAAACAAATTGCCTGGGATATCCCACAATTTTTGCGCAAGTATCAGGTGTCCACTGCTGGATACAGGCAAAAATTCCGTAAAACCTTGCAGTAAACCTAAAAATATGCTTTCAATAACGGTCATAGTGTATTCCTTTCTATTTACATTTTTGCAATTTTGTAGTACAATATTAACAATAGTTAACTGTTGTAGTTCAGTTTGTGTGGCAAAAAGGTGAGATTTTATGCCAAGAGCTATGTATTTAACTTTGGCTGGATGTCGTAATACAACCAATTTGTTTGCTATCAATGCGCTTTAACACAAACTCACACAATAGATTTTACACAAAAATACGCATTTTTAGACCGAGGTTAAAATGAAATTAGGTGTTGTAGGTTTGCCTAACGTAGGCAAAAGCACATTGTTCAATGCAATTACACAAGCTGGGGCAGAAATTGCCAACTACCCATTTTGCACAATTGAGCCAAACGTAGGCGTAGTGGCAGTGCCAGACGAGCGTTTGGACAAACTTGCCAGCTTGTACAATTCCAAAAAGATTACTCCAACCTACTTGAAGTTTGTGGATATCGCTGGACTTGTAAAGGGTGCAAGCCGTGGCGAAGGTTTGGGCAACAAATTTTTGTCACACATTCGCGAAGTAGATGCCATTGTTCACGTGGTACGTTGTTTTGTTGACTCTAACATCACACACGTTTCCACCGATATCGACCCCGTTGACGACATGGAAGTTATCAACTTGGAGCTTATTTTGGCAGATATCGAAACAGCCAACGCGCGCCTTGCAAAGGCAACCAATATGGCAAAGGGTGGCGACAAAAAGTACAAGATGGAAGTGGAAATTATCAAGTCCATTATTGACCACTTGGAAAGTGGCAAGCCTGTAAGAACAATGGACTTTGACGAAGAGGAACAAGAAATTGTAAACAACCTCTTTTTGTTGACAAGCAAGCCTGTTATTTACGCAGCAAACATTGCCGAAGAAGATATTGGCAAACCCAACAACAAACTTGTTGAGCTTGTTGAGCAAAAGGCCGCAGAAGAAAACGCCGAAGTTCTTGTTATCTGCGCCAAGGTAGAGGAGGAACTTTCTACCCTGCCTGCTGACGAAAAGGAAATGTTTTTGGAAAGCTACGGCATTACCGAAAGTGGCTTGAACCGTCTTGTTAAAAAGTGCTACTCCTTGTTGCACCTAATTAGCTACCTTACTGCTGGCGAAAAGGAAACTCGCGCTTGGACCATTACCGAAGGAACAAAAGCTCCACAAGCAGCAGGCAAAATCCACAGCGACTTTGAAAAGGGCTTTATTCGCGCAGAAATTGTCCCCTACGAAGTAATGATGGAAATGGGTGGCTACAACCAAGCCAAGGAACACGGCAAGGTGCGCTCCGAAGGCAAGGATTACGTCCTTAAAGACGGCGACGTTGTATTGTTCCGTTTCAACGTGTAGATAGGCGTTCTTAAAGCATAAATGGAGTTAGTCTGCTACTGTACACAAACAGATTGTAATTTTTTTTGACGTAGTACTAATTTTTATTTACAAGTATTTTTCAAATTGCCTTGCAAGCATTTGAACATAAATGTAACCCATTTGCAACAATATTCTCTCGATTAAATCTATCAAGGAGAACACTATGAGTAAACAAAATCTCACTAACGGAAAGGTTAGTCTTGGTAACAAACTGGCATTTGCCTGTGGCGACATCTTTGGTGGTGGCAGTTTTAACATCATCAACTTTTTGTTCACACCATTTTTAACACTGGTTGTGGGCATCCCTATGGTTTGGTTAGCTCCAATTTTGTTGCTTACCAAAATTTGGGATGGTATCATCGACCCAATTATTGGTCGTATTACCGATGGTACAACACCTGGCAAGTTTGGTAAACGCCGTAAATACATGCTTATTTTTGCGCCACTTGTACTTGTATTTTTGATTTTGCTGTTCTTCCCATGGAACTTGATTACCGAAAGCGTACTACTTAAATGCGTGTTTGTGGTTATCATTTACATGTTGTATGCAACAGCGCAAAGCTTTGTGCTTATCCCATACTACTCACATGCAAGCGAAATGACGGACAACTTTACCGAGCGCAACAACACAAATGCTGTTAGACTTGCGTTTAGTATTGCGTCCAGCACAATTTGCGTAGCAGTGCCAGGTATGATTGCATCTCCATCCAAAGGGGATGACGGCAAGTGCTACATCTTGATGGCTGTAATTTTTGGCACAATATTTATGGTGTCCATTTTGATTACAGCACTGTTTTCTCGTGAGCAAATTGTAACACCACCGGTTAAAACAAAGTTCTCCTTAAAGGAGTTTTTGCGCCCACTCAAAGTAAAAACATACCGTCAATACCTTGGCATGCAAATGTGCTCATCCATGGCCATGGCAATGATGAGTAGCTTTTTCTTTACATTTTGCGATTTCTACATCCGTAGACTTAGCTACCAACAAGTAACGCTCAACGCAGACCTTGGTCGTTTCCCTATTGCAACGGTGGCTGCTGCAATGATGTTTGTGGCACAAATCATTGCATTGCCAATATACCTCAAAATTATCAAAGCAAAGTCCAAACGCTTTGCCTACATCACAGGTTGTATTGTTTGGATGGTGGTAGTGGCGTTTATGTGGTTGTTGCCAGCAGAAGGCAAGGTTGAAGTTGTAAATGGTAGCGTTCAAACAGTGGAAGGCGCACCCAACTGGCTGATTATTATTTTCGGTTTACTTTTGGGTTTGGGTATTGGTGGCACTGTGTTTGTGCCTCACAGCAGTTTTGGTGACGTTTGTGACGTTGGCGAATTGTACTTTGGTGAACGTACCGAAGGCGCATTCTCTGGCATAACAAACTTCCTCAACACCACAGCACAAGCAATCGGTCTTGCAATTCCACCTGCAATCATTGGTCTTGCTGGATACGTAGAAACCCAATACGTAACGGAAGAACAGTTCAAACTAATCCAAGAAACAGGCAAAGTAATTATCAACGGCAAAGACTTTGGATTGCTTTCCAACTTCAAGCAAACCATTGGCAATGGCTCGGTACAACTTTTGCCAGTATCCCAACCAGATGGCGCACAACTTGCACTTCGCATTTGCTTTATTGTTTTGCCTATTGTTATCATGGGCATTGCAATATTTATCGCATCCAGATACAAGCTTACAAGCGACCTTCAAAAGCGTATTGTTGAGGCTAACGCTCGCACCGACAAAGACAGTGACGAGTTCAAGCAACTACGCGAAGAACTACTTGGACAATTGTAATAACAAATTTATCCCTCACAAATTTTGTGGGGGATTTTTGTTACATCCTTCAATTCGTAAAGTAACGTAATTTTTTTATCAACCTCGGATATTTCTCTCGATTAACCCTTGATTCTATCCGAGGTTTTTGTTTGTCTGTATTTATTTTTATTTGTCTTTCTGTTTATTTTTCTGTCGTTTCCAGATATTGACATTTATGCGTTATTTTGATATAATG